>JAKBBN010000133.1 GCA_021808485.1 Planctomycetota bacterium
GGGGAGTGCCGAGGCGATGGTTGAGGGTGGTCATTGTTGAAAAACCCTGACACGGCGGGCAGCCGGCCAGCAGGTCAAGCTGGCCACGGCAAATTTTGAGCCGCCGCATTACCGCGGCGGCAGAGATGTCCCTGATGTCATTTTGCCAAACAACCACCTGTTTGTGGTTGGCTTTGTAGGTTTCAACCGCAAGGGGATCTATCTCGATTGCGGCAGCAACGCGAAAACCGGCCTTCTTCAATCCTAGTGTCAGCCCACCGCAGCCGGAGAACAAGTCGATGGCTTTGGGTTTAGTCCTAATGTTGAATGTTGTCATCGTGCTCATTGTAGGTTGAATTATAAATTTGCGCGACGGGGTAGGCAATATCTCTGTTGAATCCAAGTCAACCGTCCCGCAATCGTTCAATGCCACCTTTTTCGATCAAATTCGGCGGATAATAGGGCAATTGCCCGATTATCCGCCGACCACCCGAGGTCCCAAAAACACCGGATGCCGAGAAACCCCCGGGGCTACGGAAAAACGGACCGGCCCAATCGCTGCCCGCGCCCGAAACAACCGCAGGCTGTATCGTTTGCATTGTCATGGCTGCAGTATAAGGCTCAATTATCGCAATATTGGTGTCAAAGTGTTGGCAGGGGAGCCTTCCGGCGGCAATGACGGCTTTTAACCTCACTGACATACGTATGTCAGTGAGGCGCGGCAGGCAGGAACGGCTGCATCAGTCGCCGAATCGCCAAACCCCAGCGGGGGTGCACAGGGATCGAACGACGGTCGGCGGGTGAGTCGGTGCGCCACCTTGCTTTGCCGACAAGGTCGGTTAATCCAATGGCAGCTCTCTGAAAAAATCGGCTGCCTTCTTTTCTTCAAGCTTGATGTTATATTCTCCTTGCCGAAGTGGTTCATTTATTAGTGCTCGTCTTGCTTGTTTCTGTTCCTCCGCGGTCATGCTGAAAGCCGTTCCGCGGATTGATTTGTCCGCTGTTATCCATGATTGCGGCTCCAACCTGGCGACATTGATGGGGTCATATCCGAAGCCGACAAAGAATATCTGCTGCGCCCATTGTAGGGCGTCCCTCGCCTCCTTAAATTCCTTGTTACCTTGAATGTCCTCGTGAATAATCTTAATGCCCGCCGCAGCCTTACGAAGCTCGTGGACTCCGTGTTCAGGGGAATAAGAACGGCTAGATTGCTGGTACACTTCATAATTTCCCAAGCATCCATGCACGTGCACGTGCACAATTTTGATATTCTGCTACCCACCGCCAAATTGAGGCAAACCCGCACGGGCGGCGGAGTTTGCGCACTTCTGCATCAACATTCCGCAAACCGCGTAAAGACTGGAAAACTGCACCAGCTAGGGCTCGAACCTAGGACCCGCTGATTAAGAGTCAGCTGCTCTACCAACTGAGCTACTGGTGCCGCAGCAAAGCATTTTAGATGAAAGCCGCCCGTGGTCAAGTAAATGAATCGACGCGCGAACCTGAAAACCGGCTCGCGGCCAACCAGCCGTGCCGGTCGCGTTTTGCCCCGACGATGAATTTTGAACGTTTCGCGCCGCGCCGGGTGCGGCAGGCCGATAAAAATCAGCGGCTCTTGGCGGGTAAATTAAGCTTCATGCCCACGAACAGGCGGTTCGGATCCTGGATGTGATTGGCCTGCATAATCCGGTGAATATTGGCCATGGAAGCACTGCCCATAAATCGGCGGGCGATGGCGGCAAGCGTATCGTGCGGCTTTACGCGATAAACCAGCTGATTGCCGCCGGGTGCGTGGGCGGCGGCCGGGGCGGGGAAAAAGCCGTTGATGAGTTGTTTTGCCGCCTGCGTCGCCCGGTTCATTCCCGCCAGCCGGCCGGTGTTGGTGGTGGCGGCCATCTGGGTTAAATAGGAAGTTCCAATCGCGGATATTGCCCCGGGTTTTGCCGAGTTTTGTACCGGTGGAATGACCAATTTTTCCCCGATATGCAGCATGGTGGCGCAGTTTTTGAGGACATCGGCATTCGCCCGGATAATCCGGCTGACAGCCACCGGGCCGCCATCATGGTAGCAAAGCCATGCGATATGCGTGAGCGTGTCACCTGATTTTACAACATAGACATGCGCCGTGCCGGCGGTTTGGGCCGCGGCGGCCCCGGAGTCGCCATTCACCGGCACCAGCGCGATGGATGAAATGCCCGGCGGTGCAGGCATGGCCGGCGCCGTTGTTGCATGGCCGGGCTGATATACATTGCCGATAGAGACCACCGCGGCTTGCGGGTTGCCGCCGGCAGGCGGCGCTCCGGGCGAAACAATCCCGGCGGCCGGTTGCGGGTTCAGCGGTGCGGCATCGGCCTGGGTGGTATTGGATGCCGGGGCATTTCCCGCGGGTGGCACCTGGTCCGTGGGGGGGGTAATAAGCGAAGTGCGAAAGGAACTGCCCAAAGCGGAAAGTGCCGCCGGCTGAACAGAGCTTTGTGCATGGCTTAAATACATGGAAAGCAGTGCACCAATAAGCAGAATAATGGCCAATCCTGTCACAAGCCCAATGCGTGTATCGCGCGTCATGGCTGACAAACTCCCAATTGCGTCTCCGGAAATCCTGCCGATGTGGTGCCGCAATCCGTTCTGCGGCCGGCCTGTTTTTTGTTGCTCTCCATTTGGGCTCTCACTGTTGTGCCGCGTCGGTCGTCGGCATTTTCCGTCATACCACCGCTCGGTATTTAATTCATACGTTGATCAGCGTCGCCAGCCAATCGTATACCGCGAAACGATTACGGCCGCCGCCCGGTATTTAATTCATAGGTACGTCAGCCGCTTGCGGTCCTGAAAAAATAACCCCGCGCAGTTTTGCGCTGCGGGATCGCGGGTTGCGGCCTGTTTCCAACTCGTCGGGGGTAAGCGGCTTTGGCGTCAGAATTTTACACAGGCCATCCGTCTGCCACTGCCGCATGGCCTGTTTCACCAGCCGGTCTTCACCCGAATGGAAACTGATCACCGCGGCCCGCCCCGCGGGTTTCAACGCATTTGGCAGGGTGTTAAGCATCGACTGCAGGCTGGTTAGTTCATTATTCACCGCCATGCGCAGGGCCTGAAAGGTGCGTGTGGCGGAATCAATTTGCCCAAAGGGCGTCGGCCCGACCGCGCTGCGAATAATGGCGGCCAGCTGGCCGGTGGTGTGGATCGGCGATGTTTTTCTGACTTCCACAATTTTACGGGCGATGCGCCGGGAAAACCGTTCCTGGGAATTCTGAAATATCAGGTCCCCAAGCTGCTTTTCCGAAAGTGTTCGCACCAGGTCCGCGGCCGAATGCGTCAGCCGCGGGTCCAGCCGCATGTCCAACGGGGAATCTACGCTGAAGCCGAGGCCGTACCGGCTCGTCAGCAATTGATTGGTGGAAACCCCGAGGTCGGCAAGAATCATGTCAATCCTCTCCATGCCGGCAGCGAGTAACACGTCGGAGATTTCAGCGAAATTGGCATGAAAAAATCGGCAGTTTGTTGCGGTGTGCTCCAGGCGGCGGCGCGCATAAGCAAGATTTTCCGGGTCGGAATCCACGCACAGCAGCGTTCCGGCAGGACCCAGGCGGTCGGCAATTGCCTGGGCATGTCCGCCGCGACCGGTGGTGCAATCCAGGGCAACCTCGCCGGGGCGGGGTTGAAGGATGGATAACACCTGATCCAGCATAACCGGTTCATGGCCGTGCTCACCAGCGTGCATGGTTAACCTTCGGCAGGATGCAAACCCGCCCGACGCCGTTCGCTCCGCATTGGGGCGGAACAGGCGTAAAAGAGGGACGGGAGCATGCTTGGCCGCCATGCCCCCATCCCGCCAATCCGTGGCGTATATCGCGATCATCCTTGCCGGTGGTGCGATATACAGATTCGCTCCGCGAATCATTTAATGCGCCGGCATCGTGCCGACGGTGCAGATCAAAAAAACAGTGGCGGCGTTCCGGCGCTGCGTCCATGCGCGCCGGAACGAAGCCTGCTGCTGATCGGTGGTGTTGTGATAATCCATTAGCACAAGTCCACCGGAGAACCCAGGTGCTTCCTTGCACCTTTTTTTGAACCCGACCGGCTCGCGATCCATCTTGCCGTTGCGGGTTCAAATTGTATTGGCGCCGGCTGCCCCGGCATCCATGCCGCGGCGTGTTGCCGGCCTTAAGCAGCCACGTCCATGGGCTGCCTGCTTTTGCGGTATTCAAGGTGGTCCGCGGTATTCCAAATGGCGATCGTGTCGCCATTTCCGCACACCACAACGTCCGATTCAAGAATCCTTTTACCGAATACGCCGTCTTCCATTCCCTGCCGCACCATAAACTCGTCCGGGATCAGGATTCTTCCCTGGGCGTCAATTTCCATCTGGCCGACGTCGGCAAATAAGTCGTCAAGGATGGCGAACTCTTCCGACGTTCGGGTGATTTTCCCGGCCTGTCGGCGGCATTCTTCCGCGGATTCGTAAATGGTTCGCGGAGTAAGCTGCAGGCAGTGCCATCCGCCGCCATTCGGACCTTTTACGCGATGAGCCTTTCCAACCAACAATTTTTCAATGCCGGACCGGTCAAATTCGCGACGGATTTGGGCAGGCACGGCCAGGCGGTTTTTGCCGTCAATCGTATGGCGATATGTGCCTGAAAAAATCATCCCTGAATCAGCTCCGGAACGTCTTTCGCGATATCATGCCCATCTCCCAATTCAACCCAAAACACTCCACTCGACATCTCCTGTACTCCACATCGGCCCAAATGTACATTATTCACGATGCAAATTCA
>JAKBBN010000002.1 GCA_021808485.1 Planctomycetota bacterium
CTTGTTCAAAAAGCTTTTTCTGCCATTCGTAGAACATGCCGGGTGTTATGCCATGTTTTTGGCACACATTGGAAACATTGGCCCTCTCAAGCAGGGCCTCCCGCAGGATGGCCATCTTTTCCTCCCCGATATAGTTGCGACGTGGGTTGCTGCTGGACATAAACGGACTCCTTTTCGGCACCAGATCATACCTTATACCAAAAACCTGTTTCTCCTTTTCCGACTGAAGCAGAACATTCCGCTCATCGACAGCATCCGACAATTGCCCTTATGAACCACGGGTCAGGCGATACGTGATGGTCGCCGGGGTGGCGGGCAGTGGGCTATCCGCACGCCGTTACGTATAAAGAAATGTACATATTAATGCTACAACACCAACTGCCACACCGAGCCCGCTTATAATGCAGCCGGCAATGGCAAGCGTACGCGGCTTTTTGCTCAATCCGGCCAGGCTGAGACCCAAGGCGACCGGTATAAGAATAAAGAAAGGCGGCGTCAAACTTACAATCGATGCAATAAATCCGAGCAGTCCCATCGTATTGTTTTCACGGGAAAAAAAGCCTTTCCGTGATTGTCCGTCCGCCAAGGCAGCCGCCGTCTTATCCCCGGAGGCGCTGTGCGAAGAGCAGCCGCCAACTCCGTTCTCACCCGGCGGCGCCGTCTGCGCGTCAGAAAGCTCGCGCCCGCACAGCTTGCATTTGTCAGCCATTTGTTAGTCCTCGCGATACAGGGGCCGCATCTATTTATCCGAAAGCTTTACGTCCACTACATGGCCATTTTTGAAAATAACCGAGTACCGGTATTCCTCCCAGCGCCACCAGGCATTTGCGTAGATGAGTACCGGCCCACCCCTGTAGGTGGCTTTTAATTCCGGTCTCCCCAGCCTTGCGATTACCTGGCCTTCAGTAAGGCCGCGCAACCGCGACAACCTGTAGGCGGGATCCGGATATGAACCAAACCAAAGATAGGCGATCACCAGCACGACGGCCATGCCCGCTATCAACAGGTCCCGTTTAGACATTTCCGAACCTCCCGGAGCCGGAACGCGTCCGACCCAGCCGTCGGCCAGTCCGCGGATCGCCTGCCAGCGGCACAGGCCCGAATACCAGTTTGCCCGGCATTCCCGCCGCGGCGGCCAGGGCTTCCTGGCCTTGTGCCTGTATGCCTTTGTAGTGAAACTGTTCGTCCAGTGCGACCATGATTTTCTTCCAATTGCTTTCGCCATTGATCCTTGATTATTGGTTATTATTCGTTCACTTTTGCCGGTCCCTTTACAATCGGCCGGTCCGTTTCACAAGCCGCGCCGCCGGGCGAGCGTAATTTAAGAACATTTTCAGCTCGCGCAGAATGATAACGGCAGATATCGATGCGGCCATCGCGCCGAATAGCCCAAACTCTCCTAATACCCATAATTTCAGTGCGGTTACCTTATACACCACAAATATACACGCATCTGCATATGATGCAAAAGCTGAAAAACCCACAAGCGTAGTCGCCAGTCGCTTCCAAGGAGAAGAAAGCCCGGGCGCCGATAATCCTCCCGGACGCCACAGTCCAATGTAGATCAATAAGAGCCCGCTTATCAGGCATAAACTAAGTCCAGGCAGCATTAGTGGTTCCCATCCGGCTGGGTAGGCCCACGCCAGGACATTAGCGGCTGGTTTAACCAAGGCCATAATTGTCTGAATGAGCACGAACATCCATAAACCCATGAGGATTCTTGCGACCAAATTGGTAAGCCATCCGGATTGCTTGCCGCCATCGGCAGATTTAGAACCAACGGCCGGTCCAGATTTTAACACCCTTAATAAAAGCCATATAAACACGATCGAGCCGAAACCCATGGAACAAATCGTGGCCGCAGCAGCGAGGGCCCCGAACACACCTACCCCGGCAACATATCCAGCAGGAAGCAGAGAAAAAGCGATTGCTTTCGCCCCTATGCCTACTATTATCAATACGCGGCCAATTAGCGCTAAATTGCGTATTATTCCCGGGACCAATTTCCAATCGTTATAGGACACGGCGAACAATAACGTCAAGCAGGCAAGCGTCGGCAAGGTGCCCGATGGCCAATCTGCTATTCTTACCACGTACGTCCAAATGGGATCGCGGCCACCGTACTTTGCTTGATAGGCGAACAAATTTAAGTAGATCAGGATTGGAGCCAAGCTGGCCGCGCAAAGAGCCAGCACAAGTACTACAACTGCGAGCATGGACGCGCGATCGGTGATCTGCACTTTCATTGCCAAAACACCCCGTACTCAATCCATGGCGATATTTAGCGTCGTGATGAACCGCCAGCCGGAACAAGCGGCTATACGAAAACGTTTTACCATTACCCATATCCTTTAGCAGCGGATATTAAATGACATTGATTGGCCCAATGATCCGGTTATCGCCTGATCGACCACTCCACCACATGTGTGCCCGGCGTTCCGGTGCTCACGCCGCTGGTAACAAATGTGTCGTTGTTTACCCACGTCCCGACGGCAAGCTGCCGACTGGGCCGAACCGGAGACTTCCATAAGACGTCCAGATTCTTCACATTGAGAATAAGCAGTTGCGTATATCCCTCCGGATTCGCCCCCAAACTGAAGGCATAAACGCAGCAGAGACACAGCCGGCCGTTTGGCGAAATCTGCAGTATTTCCGGCGACCATGGAAGCAGCGAACCGGACAGTCTGGCCAGCCGCCGTAATGTCCACCGCCGGATACGCACAATCCCCATGCGGTTAACCAGTTCGATATGCCCCTGCGAGCCGACGAGGATGGCGCCGCCGCCGGGAGTGACAGTGCTTGCCACGCACAAACGAGGCGTGCGCGGGACAATAGGCGTCTCCTTTGCATTTGCTGCAGGAAGACCCTTCTTGATCGCCCATACCTGAATTGTCGGCGGCGGGTGTGAAATTGACGATCCGTGAATTGCCCCGATGTAACCTGGTGCGGTCGTCAGCCTGGAATGCAGCTGCGGGCGAAGTGTTTCCATCAGCCGGCCCGTGTGAACATCAAATAGCCGGGCTAATCCGCCCGCAAGCCTCACCACCGCAAATCGATGACCGATCAGCATTACCGATTTGGGGCGCGACACAATCGGATCCCGCCAAATCATTTTTGGACCGGATTCCGACATCCGGAGCATACAGAGGTTCTGGAACGCGGTATCGGCGTCACGCCAATTTTTCGTGGTCCTCCGGAAAGTGCAGCCGATGACGCAGTCGCCAATGGAAACTTCCGGATCAAACCACGTGCCGGCCGCCAACGGCTTTCCAACGGTGAACCAACGACCCAGTAGTTTGCCGGCGGGCAGCTGCCACAAATCGACACAATATTCGGGAGTCCCGAATTCGCGCGGATAGGCGTGGCCCGGAAGCGACGGATTCTGAGGCGATGAAAAAAGGGTTAAAATCCTGCCGTCCGCCGGCGGTCCAAGCAGCACACCCTGACTCGCAATAATTTTCCCGGTAATATGCAGGCCGCCGCTGCGTCCATCGGCACCGGCCGCACCGGGACAATCGGACACCAGCAGGCCCGCGAGCAGCGCGATCCCACCTACCCAAAAGAAATCGCGCCGTTTTTTTCGCATCCTATGCTCCGAACTCAATCAAATCCGCTGCAATCACCCAGGTTCGTATGGCGCAGCCCAGGGGCGATAGTCAGTCATGATAATAAACCACAATACCCCGCTCGGATTGCCGCTCAAGCGTGATGGTCACCCGGCCGTCGGGACTCTCGTAAAACGGAACCTTTACAATGTGGTACCGCCTAAATGCACTTTCATCCAGGTTATACCAGCGGTGAAACGTTACGCCGTTAATCCGAACCGTCTTATCCGCAGCAAGGAGCCGTGAAAGCGGTGACCGCCGCGGCACGCGGCTTATCTTGATTTTCAATATAAACTGAAATTTTCCATTGGAAAAAGGGACAACAAGCGCTGTCCCCGCCTTGATTGGTCCCACGAAATCGGATTTTTGAGGCACACGGCGTCCGCAACCGGCTGCAAAAAGTGAGAATAACAGCAGAAGCAACCACAATACCGGTGGGCTGCCAATTCGCTTGCCCGCAACGTCAGCTTTTGTTTTCACGGATTGCGTGCATTGACCGCGGCAGACCCGACCGCTTCGCGGCTTTGTGTCGCCGTTTTGCTGACAATGTTCGTCCAGTGCGACCATAAACCTGCCTTGAAATAGGTCGACGTAATCCTGATAGTTGAATCATACGCCGGCAATCGCGGTGTGCCAAGGCAATTCACCTTCTTAGCCATCAATTATTGCGATAACCGAGTTGCCCTTACCATCAACGCTTACCGTCTGGTTCCCCCGGCTGTCATAGCCGGTAAGGGTGAAGATGGTCGCTGGTTGCGAACCCTGACTGGCTGGTTTTGGCGCCCCCCCGCGACAGCATAGAAACGGGTCGCTCGGGTGCGTGACAATCTACGCGGGCCGAGTTTGCGGATTAAAGGAGTGTTGATATTTTCTAAAGACTTTTGGCTTTGGTTGCACCCTATAGCCGCTTTTACGACCAAACCACGAAGGTCGGGCTAACGAAAATAAGCGGCTCCCAAATCAGGAGGCCAATTCAGGCCCGTTACTAAGGTCTGCGTGCGACGGCCCATAGGCGAATCGAGCCTGCGGTAGCGCCCAAAAGTTCCCGCCCGTTCGGCGACAGCGACGCCGACCACAGCCCGCCCATAATTGCGCCAGATTTTGCCACCGCATCGCCGGTCTTCAAATCGAATACAATATACCTTCCAAACCCACCCGGAAAGGGTTGTCTAATATCGCCGCTTACCTGCTCGGCAATGGCCGCGACCTCACCTTTCGCCGCTACTGAAAGGCACGTTCCCATCGCATTAAACCAAGGATTCCGTCCTCCTGTCGCGCTCAGTTTTCGCGCCAGACGGTTGGGAAATCGGAATGCGCGCTTCAGTCGTCCGGAGGCAGCCGTATAGACCCACACCGGCAATTCCGCCTTGGTCCCGCTCCAACCTGAGCAGACCAGGATGTTACCGGCGTCGGCCGGAATCATGCAAGAAAAGCCGCTTCGCTTGCGATCGGCCATCGCCTTGCGGTATATCATTCGGCCACCCGGCAAGGTCCATGCCATAAGGTGCTGCACCGAGGCGGCAACGATCCTGTCACCGCCAGCGAAACATATCCCTACCAGGCCGCCTGAATTTTTTAGGTTTGGCAGCGGGAGCCGGAATGCAATCGTTCCTCCTTTAACCCGCACGACATGTAAACTCCCGTCGCTGCCGCGAAACACGATGCGCCGCCCGTGTAATGACAGTGCGAGGTGAGCCGGGCCAGTCCGGAAATTGCGAGCCCTGTGTAGGACTATCCGACTGATACAACGCTTGCTTTTCACGCTCCAGATGCAAATAGCAGGCACCCCCCCCGGCCCGGTTATCGAAGACGCAAACACCGCGCCATCGCCGGAGAGACACCCTCTGGCTGAATAATGGACCTTTAATTCCGGTGAGATCTGCGAAAGGTCCTGGTGGATAATCCCGTGAGTGCCCAGCGGTGAACCAAAGCCCAGCGATGGCCACCAGTTATGCGCTGTAGCGATGGATGTCGGTCCCGTCCAGCGGCTTTCCACGACGCCATGAACCCCATCGGGCAGGAACTGTACAAATTGGCAACCAATTAGGGCATGATTGGAGGGCCAGAACCGGAGAACGCTCACCTTTCGGGGGCCGTCGGCCCTAAGGCCAGCTGCGCAAAATGAAAGAAAAACAATCACGGCTGCCAACCATGGAGCCAAAGAACGAGATGTCCCCATCATAAAACACCCTTAAAAATATTGCTATTCCGCCCGCCGGGCCAGGGCTTCGCATTCTTGGATATGGGCTGGGCCGCCCGCTGCGCGAGGCGAAGGCAGCCCGGCGACGGAGAGCAGGTTAATCTGCAGGCATTCATCAATGTATGTGCCCCATACATATTGCTTCGTTGGCGTATCAGTGCTGCCGCTACCGCCGAACGGATTTCTTTCCTCCATCGTCTGCCATCCCTGCCAGACGTAATCCGTTGTGCCATTGGGAATGTTGCCCGTCAGCCCGCCGTTGGGATAATTGCCAGCCACAGAGATCACAGAGGACTCAGAGGCCGCAGGGGCCGCAGGGGATTTGCCATAGCGCCCGAATCGGTCCTTCCGGCGGCGACCGCTTCGCGGCCTTGTGTCGTTGCGGCAAAGTTTTTCGCCAAGTGCGACCATGCAGCTTTCCCAATCTCGATCAAAATGATCATGGAACCACTTTACCACAAATCCCCGGTTTGCAAACCATCAGGTATTGGCCGGATTGGAAATACCCGGCTCTGCCCTAAAACCGTCCAAGTGGAGCGCATTGCGTATATTCACAACACCGCGCCCCGCAACGGCAAGGTGTTTGCGTATGAAACGACACGGGCTTGCGGATGCGCCATGAGCAGTAGTCAGTTATCGGTGGGCGGGCAATGCCTCGGGCGGCGGAAGGAATAAGGCCGCATCGGTACGCGGCTTGAAAAACCGGCGGTCAATTTTCATGTATACCCCAACCGGCGATGATCCGCCGATACCCCGGCTGCCGTTCCAAGACAGAGCCTTGCCCCCTATTGGCCAATGAACGCTTTACCGGTATTCTGCACCACGGAAACGATGGCGTAACCACGCAGACGCGGCGGCGGACAACTTGGAATTACCGAGCCGGAAAGGTCCGTATTTATGCAGTCCATACCCAATCAAAATCAGGCCGCCCCCACACCCCCGCCGGTTGCGGATTTCAGCCGCCAATCCCGGCACACCGCGGACAACATTCCACCCGGCTTTCCTTCCGTGCCGAACGCCCGCGCCGCGGCTTGGATACGCTGGTGCACGGATATGTGCCGTCCGGACCGCGTCGTACTGTTGGACGGCACGCCGCGGCAGCGGGCCCAATTGCTGGAACAGGGCGTCGCCGAAGGCGTTTTCATCCGGCTCAACCAATCCCTGCTGCCGGGCTGTTACCTGCACCGCTCCAATCCCAATGATGTCGCCCGCTCCGAACAGAACACCTATATTTGCACACCGGCTCGCGATATGGCCGGCCCCACGAACAACTGGCTGGACAGCCGCTCCGCCTACGAAACACTGCGCAAACTTTTTGACGGCTGCATGGCCGGGCGAACACTCTACATCGTTCCATTTGTGATGGGGCCGATCGGTTCTCCGCTCACCCGTGTGGGCATTCAGTTAACCGACAGCCTGTATGCGGCCGCGAGCATGGGCGTTATGACGCGCATGGGGGATATTGCGTGGGAGGTGCTGGGTCAAAGCGATGATTTCACGCACTGCCTGCACAGCATCGGCGACTGCGATCCGGACCGCCGCTACATCTGCCATTTCCCGCTGGATAACACCATATGGAGTTTCGGCTCCGGTTACGGCGGCAACGCCCTGCTGGGTAAAAAGTGCATGGCGCTGCGGATAGCCGGTTTCCAGGGTTTCGCCCAGGGGTGGATGGCCGAGCATATGCTTATCAGCGGGGTTCAAATCGACCATGAAAAAACCTATGTTGCCGCCGCATTCCCCAGCGCGTGCGGCAAAACCAACTTCGCCATGCTTATCCCCCCGGATGATTACAAACGCGCCGGCTGGCGGGTATCCACCGTTGGAGACGACATCGCCTGGATGTGGGTGGACCATGCCACCGGACGCCTGCGCGCCATTAATCCCGAAGCCGGCTATTTCGGGGTTCTGCCCGGCACCAGTCCGGCCACCAATCCAAACGCCATGGCCGCCATGGCCCGTGATACGATTTATACCAATGCCGCACTGTTGCCGGATGGCGATGTCTGGTGGGAAGGTAAAACAGCGCATCCCCCCGCCCACTGTGTGGACTGGCTCGGACAACCCTGGACACCCGGCTGCGGGCGAAAGGCCGCCCATCCCAACAGCCGCTTCACCGCCCCCATGCGGAATAATCCCGCATTGGACCCCGCCGCCGAAGACCCGGCCGGAGTGGAAATAAGTGCGATTATTTTCGGCGGACGGCGCTCCAGCGCCGTGCCGCTGGTCTACCAGGCATTTAACTGGATGCACGGGGTATATGTGGGGGCTACGCTCGGCAGCGAAACCACGGCGGCCGCATCCGGAAAAATTGGCGTGGTCCGCCGCGATCCCATGGCCATGCTGCCCTTCATCGGCTACAACATTCGCGACTATTTCCTGCACTGGTTCCGCATGCGCACCGCCATGACCGATTGCCCGCGCATATTCCATGTCAACTGGTTTCGCAAAAACAGCGGCGGCGGGTTTATGTGGCCCGGCTTCGGCGAAAACATCCGCATCCTGGAGTGGATCATCCACCGCTGCCGCGGCCGGGCATATGCCATGGAAACGCTTCTGGGCTGGATGCCCCGCCCGGAGGACATCAATTTGAAGGGCCTCGCACTGTCACCGGCTGATTTCGCCGCCGCGCAAAAGGTTAATGTGGAAGAATTCAAGGCGGAAATCCTGGCGGAAGAAGAGCTTTTCATTAAACTTGCCGGGGACCTGCCCAAGGAGATCATCTTCATCCGCGAACTGCTGATCAGCCGCCTGTAACCCGCAAATTGCCGCCGGCGCCGGCCGCGCATGCATGATCCCCTTTCACATTATCCCCGCCTGTCCGCCAAATCCGACGGCAACCTACCGCGTCAGGCGAAAATGCGGTAACCTATCATTGTGCAGAACAGGCCTTATGAAAGGGTTTTCCATGCACCGCATAACTCTTTTGATCAAACCGGATTCGGATGCCTGCCGCGCGGTACGCCGTGTCATTGAATTGGTGGTCACGCCGCATGTGCCCGCCGTCATTGAAGAAATTGACATCACCCGCGATCCGGCCCTGCTGGAAAAATATCAGGACCGCGTTCCCGTGGTGCTGATTGATGGAAATGAAAAATTCACCGGCACGGTGGACCCGGACAAACTCGCCCAGCTGTTTTACGATGAACTGGGTGAAAAACTGATCGGCTTTAATTGATTCGTCCGGTCCGCCGGTCGCGGCGTCCGGCCCATCCGCGGCAAATCCGCCGGCTCCATGCGCCGGCCCCTGGAGATTTTATAACATGACACCGTACACGCCCGACTCCTCCGTACCATCCGTCGCGGAACACCGCATAAAAATCCGCGTAAGATATGTGGAATGCGATCCGATGGGATATTTGCATCATTCCAATTACCTGCCGTTTTTTGAAATGGGCCGTACGGAACTGCTGCGGATGCAAGGCATGAACTACCGCGATCTGGAACAGGAGGGATTCTTTTTTGTCGTCGCAAAAATAAATGTGTCATTTAAACGCCCCGCCCGCTATGACGACGAGCTTGAACTTTGCACGCGCGTCATGCGCCGGACTCACGTGCGCATAGACCATGCCTATGAACTTTATAATCTGGCTGACAACCGCCTGATCTGCACTGCGGAAACCACCATCGCCTGCGTCAACCCTCGGGGACAGGTCATCGCCATTCCCCAGCGGCTCGCGGCGGAAACACAATAACCGCCGGTGTGCCCCGCGACCGCGCCGAATCGCAGCTTCGCCGCCGCAAACCATCTTATTGACTGCCCATGCCATGCAAGACAATCAATTACCTCCCCTGCCGGCCGCCACCACCCCATCGCCGCCTGCCGCGGCGGATACACCGCCTGCAGCGCATGCGGATTTTTTGATTCTGGGCGCCGGCGCCGCGGGCATGATGGCCGCTGCCGCGTGCGGCGAATTGCTGAACAAGCGACGTCACCCGCCTATCCGGATCGTGGTCCTGGAAAAAAATCCGCGGCCGGGCATCAAGGTGCTGGTGTGCGGCGGCGGACGGTGCAATGTCACCAATGCCGGTGATCTGGACTATTTAATCGCGCAGTTCGGCCGCAACGGGCGTTTTCTCACGCCGGCATTGCAGGCACTGGACAACAACGCCCTGCGGACATGGCTGGCCGGGCACGGCGTGCCGACCCATGAGGAACATGACGGAAAAATTTATCCGGATTCCAACAAGGCCAGCAGCGTGGTGAATGCATTTCTTGACGCCATGGCCGAAGCCGGGGTGGAAGTCCATTCCGGTGCGGATCATGCCGCCGCGGATGTCACGCACGATGCGGCCGACGGAAAATTCGTTGTCCGCACCAGTGGCGGCGCGGTATGGAGGGCCGGAGTTCTGCTGATTTGCGTCGGCGGCCAAAGCTATACCCGCATGGGCACCACCGGTGACGGGTACCGCTTCGCCGCCGCACTCGGCCACGACCTGGTAACGCCGCGGCCCGCCATTGTTCCCTTGCTGTGCAAACAAGCATGGATCAGCGAACTGCAGGGCTTGGCCGTGCCGGATGTGGAAGTCCGGATTGAATCACCCGGACCGCTGCCGCGGCTGGCCACCGGCAAGCCGGCGCCCAGCATCAACGATCTATTGTTCACGCACTTCGGCCTGTCCGGACCCGCGGTGCTCAACCTGTCGGAAATCGTCGCCGAACTTCTCGAAAAATTCCCGGATTTAACGCTCAGAATTGATTTTGCCCGTCATAGCCCGCGCGATGAATTATCCGCACGGATACGCCGTTGGCACGATACCGACGGCCGCAAACTGGCGCGCACAATGCTGGCGGAAATAGTACCCCAACGCCTGGCGGACATGATCTGCCGGCTGTCCGGCATTGACGATGCGGGAATTTGCAGCCAATTGTCCGCCGGGCAGGCCCATGCCATTGTTGAACACCTCAAGGCATGCCGCGTTACCGTTTATGCCACCCGCGGATTTAAGGAGGCAATGGTCACCGCCGGCGGAGTGAAGCTTGATCAGGTGAATCCGAAAAATATGGAATCGCGCATCTGCCCCGGGCTTCTGCTTGCCGGTGAAGTGCTGGACCTTACCGGCCCCAGCGGCGGATACAACCTGCAACTGGCGTTCTCCACCGGATATCTCGCCGGCATCACCGCCTCCCGGCTGATACGCAATCCCGCCGCTCCCGGGATGGTTTGATGGAAATCCGCGGACAATTTACACTTCTCGCATGATGGATGAAGCAACCAATCAAGCTGACCCGCCCCTTGCCGCCTGCCTGGCCATCGCCGGTGTCGGACTACTTGGAGCCTCGCTCGGCCTGGCGCTTAAGGAGCGCAAACTTTGCCGCCGCGTTATCGGCATAGGCCGCGCGGATTCGCCGTCCCTCGCGCAAGCCCGGGAAATAGGCGCGATTGATGAAGGTTTTACGGATCCGCAAGCCGCCGCGGAGGCGCAAATTGTGGTTCTGGCGACGAATGTGGGACTGTTTCCCGATCTTATGCGGCGCATGGGGCCGGTGCTGGCCCCCGGCACCCTGGTCACAGACGTAGGCTCCACCAAAGTGCAGGTTATGCGGTGGGCCGCCAGATATCTGCCCGCGGCGGTGGATTTCATCGGTTCCCATCCCATGGCCGGTTCGGAAAAACGCGGCCCGCTGGCCGCAAAACCGGATCTGTTCAACAATGCGATCTGTTTGCTCTGTCCGCCGCCGGCGCGCGGCCGCGGCCGCGGCACGCCGGCGCGCATTCATGCCGCCATGACCCGCACCCAATCCATGTGGCGGAATATCGGCATGCAAACGCGGCAACTCCCCCCTGAAGCCCATGACGCATGGGTTGCCGCCATCAGCCATTTGCCGCATGCCGCGGCGATGGCCGTTGTACTGAGTGCCGCACGCACGCCGGATGCATTCCCCGCCGTCGCCGGCGGTTTTTTGGATACCACCCGTATTGCCGGTGGTGACGCCGCGATGTGGGCGGATATATTTCTCACTAACCGCGGGCCGGTTCGCCGTGAAATCGGCAACATCATCCGCGAACTCAAGCAGTTGCAGGCCGCCATTGCCGGCAATGATCGGCCGAAAGTGCTGGCCATGCTGGAACAGGCCCGCGAAATGCGCGGCCGGATCGCCGCGGCGCGGGCCGCCGCCAAATTGCCCGCCGGCGCCGCACCGGCCTCCAGCCCGGCGGGAGCACAAGGGGATTTATAAGCGGGCCGTCATCGCGCATAATAGCTGCTTGCAATGGCTGCCGGGGAGGCGGCCTGAAGACCGCGGACAGTATTTTGCGGGATACAGGGCAGGCCGGGGGATTACGTAACTCCCGGTGGCGACGGAATGTTGATATCGCCGCCGGACAGGATCATCACCGGCTGCGAGATTCGGAGATTGGTTGCATGGCAGTATTTCGTGTTGAAATTCATCCGCGGAACCCCGCGGATGATCCCTCCGGCGCAGCGCTGATGAACGAAATTCACCAATTGGGAATTTCCGGTGTTGAGCAGGTTCGCACCGCCCGGCTCTTTTTGATCCAGGGGACAATCGACTCCACGGACGCCCTGTCCACGTTGCAGGTGCAGCGCATCGCCGATGAACTTCTCGCCGATCCGGTAACGGAAAAAGCGGTGCTTGGAACCGCCGATTCGCATGATGGAAAAGTGGTGGAAGTGCATTTGAAACCTGGGGTTATGGACCCGGTCGCCGCCAGCACCGAAATGGCCATCGCCGATCTGCTGGGTTCACCGCGCAATTCGGCCCGGCTGCCCGCCCAGGTGCGCACCGGAAGACAGTACATTCTCCGCGGCAGTCTGGATGAAAAAGCGGCCGCTGAACTCGCCGACCGGCTGCTGGCCAATGACAGTATTGAGGAAATTCACTTCGCGCCCTTTTGCCCCGCGCAGTTTCCCGCCGGCCGCGAATACGAATTCAAACGCATTGAAGCGCCCATCTGCAATTTATCCGCCGATGAACTCGCTCGGCTTTCGCGCCGCGGCCACCTGTTTCTTGATACGGCGGAAATGCAGGCCATCCAGGATTATTTTCGCCGGCAGGGTCGGGAGCCGACGGATGTGGAGCTTGAAACCCTCGCGCAGACCTGGAGCGAGCATTGCGTTCATAAAACGCTCAAGGCCAGGATCCGGTTCACCCATCATCCCGCGCAGACGGGCAATTGCGGCCATGAACACCATGCGCCCGGGGATCATGCTGAAACCATCGATAATCTTGTGAAATCCACGATTTTTCGTGCCACCAGCGAACTTAACCTCGATTGGACGCTCAGCGTGTTCAAGGACAATGCCGGGGTCATCGCCCTGGATGACCGCCATGCCGTGTGCATGAAGGTGGAAACGCACAACCGGCCATCGGCGATTGAACCCTACGGCGGAGCGGCCACCGGCATCGGCGGATGCATCCGCGATGTGATCGGAACCGGCGGCGGGGCAAAGCCCTTCGCCGCCACGGATATTTTCTGCTTTGCCGATCCGCAAACGCCGCTGGACAAAGTTCCCGCCGGTGTTATTCATCCCCGGCGCACCGCCCAGCGCGTGGTGGCCGGCGTACGGGATTACGGCAACCGCATGGGTATTCCCACGGTGAACGGCGCGGTCTATTTTGATCAGCGTTATATCGGCAATCCCCTTGTTTTTTGCGGCGCCGTCGGCATTCTTCCGCGGCATCTCGCCGCCAAAGGCGCTGCCAAACCCGGGGATCGTATCATTCTTGTGGGCGGGCGCACCGGACGCGATGGTATTCACGGGGCCACATTTTCCAGCGACGTAATTACCGACAAGCATGGGGATGAATTCAGCCATGCCGTTCAGATCGGCAATGCCATAACCGAAAAAAAGATGCTGGACGTTATTTTGCAGGCCCGCGATATGCCCGAAGGGCCGCTGTTTAACGCCATTACCGACTGCGGCGCCGGCGGACTTTCCAGCGCCATCGGTGAAATGGGCGAAAAAACCGGCGCGGTCGTGGAATTGGACCGCGCTCCGCTTAAATACCAGGGCCTTACCTATGCCGAAATCTGGATCAGTGAAGCCCAGGAACGCATGATCCTGGCCGTTGACCCGGCAAAAGTCCCCGCCCTGTTGAACCTCGCCGCCATGGAAGATGTTGAGGCGGTTGATATCGGCGAATTTGACGGATTGGGCCGCCTGACACTGCATTATCAGGGCCATACGGTGGCGGATTTGGATATGGCCTTTGTGCATGACGGCCTTCCGCGGCCCACACGCACCGCCGTCTGGCAGGAACCGGTGCTCGCGGACCCGGTGCTGCCCCCGCTGCAGGATTATGCGGCGGTTCTTGAATCACTTTTTGCCATGCCCTCTCTCGCCGCCAAGCACTGGATCATCCGTCAATATGATCATGAAGTGCAGGGCGCAACCGTCATCAAACCCCTCGTCGGACCGCAACAGGACGGCCCATCGGACGCCGCGGTGCTGCGCCCCGTACCGGATTCCAGCCGCGGCGTGGCCCTGGCCGTGGGCTGCCAGCCGTTGTTCGGCGATATTGATCCGTATCAGATGGCGCTCAACGGCCTGGATGAGGCGCTGCGAAATGTGGTATGTGTCGGCGGTGATCCGGCACTCACGGCCGTCCTGGATAATTTCTGCTGGCCCAAATGTTCCGATCCCATGCATCTGGGGGCTTTGGTCCGGGCCTGTCAGGCCTGCTACGACGGCGCCATGGCGTTTCGCACCCCGTTTATTTCCGGTAAAGATTCCTTGTCCAATGAATTTATCACGGATACCGGTCGGCGCATCTGCATTCCCTACACCCTGCTGATCAGCGCTATCAGCATTGTGCCGGACATCCGCCGCTGCATCACCATGGATGCCAAAGCCGCCGGAAATCATCTGATCATCGTGGGAAATACGGCGCGCGAACTGGGCGGATCGTTTTACTGGCACTCCCGCGGGCATACCGGCCGCAGCGTTCCGAAAGTGGATCTTGCATCCGCTCCCGGCGTGCACGCCGCCGTCGCCGCGCTTATTTCCCGCGGGCTGGTCGCTTCCGCTCATGATCTTTCGGAAGGCGGACTGGCCGTGGCCGTAACCGAAATGCTGTTCGCCGGAAGGCTTGGCGCAACCGTTGACCTCGCGGCGGTTCCCTGCACCGAAGACGCGGACAGTGACGAGGTCCTGCTTTTTGCCGAATCCGCCACGCGCTATATCCTGGAAGTAACCCCGGAACATTTTGACGCGGTGGTTAAATCACTCCGCGGCCATCGTTTCGGCCTGTTGGGACAGATAACCGCCAAACCACACCTGGTTATCCGCTCCGCACACGCCGGATTCCTGATGGACGAACCGGTGGAGCGATTCCGGCTGGCCTGGATGAGCCCCTTAAACTGGTAAGCGCTCGGCACGGCTCACCCGCGAATCAGGTTCCGCTGCCGACGTTTCCCTGCCCCTGCAGGCCCATAATTTTTACAATAGCGGCGCTTCGTGATGTAACGCCCAGAATTTCAAGGATATTTTCCACGTGCTTTTCCACCGTGCGGCGGCTTAAATGCAGTTCCGCGGCAATCTCCACCGTCGCCCGTCCCCGTAAAATATGCCCCATCACCTGTGCCTGGCGCGGCGAAAGCCCCAGCGCCGCAAGATGGCCCGCATCCGCCGGATCCCGGACAGGCGCCGCCTGCAGCATATACCGCTCGCCACCCAATAACGCCCGCAATTGCAAGGTCAGCCGACCGCTCATCGTCTGCAGCGTGTCTTGCATCTGCCCGCCCTCCGCCGCTACCGCGGCAATTGCGTTTTGAACCCACGTTCTTATCGCCGGCGGCAATACGCATTCAACGCCGGATTGCGATCGCAATTTAAGAATCTCCATCGCGCGGTCATTGATATAACTGATCGCGGCATCCGGCCGCACCACCACCAAGCCCAAATCCAGTGAATTCACCATATTCTGGAATTCCAGCAGATTGCTGACCAGGTCCTGGTTTGTCCGCACATGTTGCCACATTCGGCTGACATGCGGCTCCATGGCATTGAGCACATCCCGGCCGTACGCCGCCGCACGCCGGTCACCGAGCCGCCGCAGAATATACGCCCTGGCCTGATCCCACTCCACAGGTGTGTGCACATTGGCCTCCGGATGGTCCCTCCCGGCGTCAATCTCGCCGCGCAGGCGCTCGCCGGCCGCCGGTTCCGCCTTCATGGATCGCCGCTTCCAGGGCGGACTTGTGCGAACCGTCGACATGGCGGACACATGCACTTGCACCATGGTTTCAAGAAGACAAAACAGATCACGTGGATTCAGTGGAATCATCGGAACAATCACGACTATTTGTACAAGCCGGGGAACTTACCGCAATTACCGCAGTCGCGGGCAAATCCAGCCCGGGCCAGCTTGTTGTATTATACATCAACACAGTTGCCGCAACATGCCGGGCGGTTTTTTACTGGAAACCCGGCGGCCGATCGGTCAGGCGGCCGCAGCACCGGCCGTGGCTTTGGCAATAATGATGCGATTGTGTTTCGCAAAAACGCGAATGCGGGGCAGCCGCGGGAAAAATCCGATCGCCTGCCGCAGCAATACCGGCCAGGCCGATGGCAGCCGAAATCATCCGATCCAATTGTTATCATGCCAAGGAGGCCAGTGGAATCGCCGCCTTCAGCAGATCATCCATGGTGTATTGCCGGTTGAGCATCAGCGGCAGAATGGCGCCATGATTATGCGACGAATCCACGATGAGCATATTCTTGCCCAGTGTGCCAAACCCCGTGTCCTGCCCCTGGTGTCCGCATATAAAAAGGTCCGCCCACCAGAGCTTGCCAAGCTGGGCCAGCAGGTCCGATGTCTGGAACCGGCCCCAGCACATTTTATAAACGGATCCCCCGCGCAGATAATCCGTCAGCGTCAGTTTGCGCTTCACAATTCCGGGATCAAAGTCATCCATATCGCGCACACCCGGCAGCGAATGACTTAAAAATATCCCCGACGCCGTGATGCCGGCCAGCGGCATGGAGAATACAAACTGCTTGAATGCCGCCAATACATTGACTCCTTGCGGCCCGTAAAAGGCGGTAAATGAACGGGTGAAGCGGTCGGTCAAATCGTAACCGTCTTTTAAAATAGGCACGCCCGTCACCTGGGCGACATCATGGTTGGCCAATATGAAATGAACCTGCCCCGGAAACTGCAGCGCCCAGTCCGCGGCATCCAGCACCAGTTCAATGCTGGTGTCTTCCCCGTCCGGACCCAGCGCTCCACCATGAATCATTTCCTGGAGGATAACGTGCCGCTGCGGAAAATTTTCCAGGGCGGCGAAGTTGACGATCCGCTCAAAATTCCGGCGGTGATTATGCAGGTCCGCCGTCACCACCAATTCACCCTCGGAGGGGAAATGCAGCAGGTTGCCGTTACGCAGCGGATTAAACTGATTGATCTCGGCTGCCTGTGTGAGAATATCGATAACTTGTCGGGATGACATAATTCTTCCAGTTCCTCGGCAGTCGCACGCAACCGCACCCATCTATATCGGATATATCGGACGAATCAAGCCGATAAAATCAGGCGGGTATTCGGACCTTATTCAAGTCACGGTGTCCGCATCCGCGTTGGATTCGGGCGTTTCCGGGGTTTCAGCCGGTTTTGGACCATTCTGGCCCAGCAGAATGCTGGCGGTCATGCTTTGCACAAGCTCCAGGCGGTGGTAAACGTCGTCCATATTGGGCGGCCTGTTGGACGGACGATTCTCCACACAGTCCAGAATCAGTCGGGAAAAAGCCGCTGGAATACGTGGATTCAACTCGCTTGGCGGAATAAGCGTTCGAGAATCCACATTGGCCACGGAAGTTTTCTTTTTGGGGATTACCGTCGGCACATGCCGATCGGTAACACACCAGTAAAGAGTGGCGCCAAAATTGAAAATATCCGTCGCCGGGGTCAGCGGACCAAGGGCCACCTGCTCCGGGGCGATATAGTCCGGCGTGCCTTGAATGCGGCTCTTTACCGTGCCGATGGCGCAGCTTTGGCCAAAATCAATGATTTTGCATTGAGTCTCGCTGTTGACCAGAATATTGTTCGGCTTAATATCCGCATGCACGTAGCCCATTTTATGCATAACTCCCAGGCCCTGTGCCACCTGGCATGCAATGTGAATCAAAGCTTGAAGGCTTTCCGGTCGCGTCGAATCCAGTGAAGACCCGTCAAACATATCCATCAACAGATGCAGTTCAGACACGGTCATAAATTTTCTTTTGCGTATCATTCGATGGCTTTTACGCAAAACAGGATGACTGAACTGGCTGCTGATGGCATATTCCTGCTCGGCCTGCTCCAAAAAGCGGTCATCCTCCGCAGTACGACGAAGCACACGCTTCAGCGCATAAATTTGACGCGTGCGTTCTTCACAGACCGCGTAGATCGTACTCCGTGCCCCGTAACCAAGACAGGATATGACTTCAAAATCCGGAATATCGGGTAATATTTCCATTAAGCTTTCCGCTAATCATCTTCCCACCAGCCGGTTGCAGCCAACATCCGACCCTCTCTGCATAATCGGCAAACAATATACATCACAACAGGCACTTTGTCAGAGCCTGTAGATGTATATTCCAAAATATAAAATTGCGGATAAATTTGGCAGGAATAACCGCTTACAGCAACTTTCGCGCCCCGAATGCGCGAATTGCACACGGACGGAATGTCGCAAAAGCGTTAATATCGATCCAGCATGGCGTAAAACGCCCGGCTGAAGGCAGACTGATTGGCCGTAACGGGCTTTCCGCCCGTGACACTCGGACTCCACTGAAACTTAACACGAGAATCCGGTATATTCAGCCGCACTTGCAGAGAGCGAACTAACCGCACCAGCGAACGAACCTGGCTTCCGGTAAATGGACGACGATTGATATTTCCGATCAGGCAAACGCCGACAGCATTGGCATAGGGCGAATAAAAATGATGATTAAAATGAGGCCATGAAAAGAAAGGTGCAGTGGAAAACTGTTCCTTCCAAGCCGTGCCAACCTCAACGTTGCCGTCCGGTCTGTGGATTCCGTTGGCGGCATTGTCCACCACGAAATGAAAATCAACACCCAAACCCGGCTGGGTCACTCTGTTTCCTGCGCCAACACCTCCAATCATCTGGCCGGTGGCCAAATCAGACGAATTGCCGGATAGGCCTCCAGACTGGTAAATGATGATATAGTCCCAACGACGGGGAGGCAACGGTGCAGCGGTCTTTAACAGCCGACTTAGATTCTGGTTGGAAATGGTGGCACTGAGCATGTACGGGCGCGACCAATGCACAGGGCGCCCGCCCGCCACAGCCAGCACCGCCACTGTAAGAGTCAATGTGACAACCAGTGCGCCCAGCACATAAATCACCCGATGAATGTCCACCGGTTTTTTCGCAGGACTTTTTTTGTTTGCCGTAACAGCCATGTTAAAACCAAGAAATTAAGCCGTGTAAATGCTGCTCACATTACGTATTTCACGCCTGACCCAACCGGTCATCAAAAGCATATATCGGACCGGGAGACGTAAAAAAACAACTTTTTTCGTAAATTTAAGTCAATTTACGACCATTGTACCAGCCAGACACAACCGGCGGGCCAACCGGCGGGCCAACCTGTTTTGCAGCGCATCGCCGCCGATCTGTTTGGATGACGCCCCGGCCTGCCGCGCCGCATCATAATATAGATGCCAAACGCCTCAATCCAAGACTTTACTGAAGATACCGATTACTGGATCAGAAATCAAATTTTCATATGAATTAAGGCAATTATTTTCAATTTTGTGTCAATTCAAACATCTGGAACAGGCCAACGATGGCAACAATACCCCGAATTGTCGGCTAAAGAGCCGTTTTTAATAAATTTCACGAGGGACGCAATACCCGCAAAATTCCCCTCTCAATTTCATATATTTACGTATTTTTAGAGCTTCCAGGGGGCATTTTCTGTAATTCGACTCACCAATTTTCATTAAATTCGTCGATTTGTAACACAAGTCGTACTCACCGACCGCAACTGCCGTACAATGATATGAGTCGGCAGTTCGGTCGGAAGGACTGATAATATCGGATGGATTGCCGCGTTATGCCGATAATCGGGCAAGCTTGGCGGCCATCGCCTTTGACAGCCGCAGCCGTCGGCAGCACAATAAAGGATTATTGCCCCCTTTGTCCGGGTCAGTAACTTTTGAAGCAATCACATGCGCGGCAACGCGGACGAAGTTATCGGGCGATAGTTGGTCTCATCCAGAGAAGGCACAGGAATTGTCGCGGCCGGGCGGACCGACTGCAATTGATACCGGAGGATGGATCCATGAACCTTGAAAAGACAGCCAAGCGGGCCAAAGCTCTCACCATTCTTATTGGATGCCTGGGAGTGCTGGTCCTTATATTTGGGGTCGCGACGCTGATTGTTTCCATCTCCCAGATTCAGGGAGCGGGCATTGCGGCCCGGTTATCCGGATCAATACCGGAGCTGGTGATTGCCGGCTTCGGGCTATTGGTGGTATGCGCCGTAGTGCTGCTTTATCCGCTGATTGAAATTCGTGCGCGATCACTGTCGGATGAAGGTTGGAGATATGAACAAATTCGCGGTTCGCTGGAAACCATGCGTCAACTGCTGGAAACCATCCGCGACAGCACATCGCTTTCCGACGCCGCCAAGCAGACGGCCTACCGGCATAAAGACCGCGAGGCGCTGCGACACGCGATCCGGGAAGATATTGAGAAAAATGATTACGAGGCGGCACACTGGCTGGTTTCGGAAATGGAACGGCGCTTCGGCAACCGGCAGGAAGCATCGCAATTCCGCGAAATGATTGAGACATCGCGGCAACAGTTCATTGACCGGGAACTGCATGAAAGCCTGGAACATTTTTCACGGCTTGTGGAAAAATACGCCTGGACGGACTGCCAGCGTGAAATTGAACACTTGACGCGCATTTTCCCCGGCAACCCGGAAATCATGGCATTGCCGGAACGGGTTGCCTCCGCCAAAGCGGTGCACAAGCGGGACTTGCTGAAGGAATGGAAGGATGCCGTAGCGCGCGATGATGTGGATCGCAGCGTGGAGTTGCTTAAACAGCTGGACCAGTACCTTACGCCGGCGGAAGGCGAGGAATACAAGGAAGTGGCCCGGGAGGTATTCCGCAAAAAGCTCCAGCAGCTTGGCGTGCAGTTTGAACTGCATTGGAAGGACAAAAACTGGTCCGAGGCACTGCGGATCGGCCTGCAGATTACGGATGAATATCCCAATGCCCGAATCGCGGCGGAAGTACGCGAACGCCTTGCGGTGCTTAAGGAGCGGGCCGGACAGTCATCCGTGGCGATCTGACCGCAACATACACGCGGCCCGGCCGCGGAAGTCCTCCGCGGCCGCCAAAGGGCCGATCCATTTACGCAGGTTCCTGTCGGATAGACCAAAACCCGATGAAAGTACTTTTTTTTGCCTCCGGCGCATTTGCCATTCCCGCATTTGACGCCCTGCGGAAATCCGCTCATTCCATTGTCGGTGTTGTAAGCCAGCCGGACCGGCCCGCCGGGCGCGGCCGATCGCTGACTTCCACACCGCTGGCCGCCCATGCGGCGGCGGCGGGTTTTGATGTAAAAAAAATCCAGAACGCAAACAGTCCGGAATTCATCGATTTTGCCGCAACCATCCATGCGGATGTCATTGCAGCGATCGCATTCGGCCAGAAGCTGTCCGACGAGTTGCTGGCCTCCGCGACCTGCGGGGGCATTAACCTGCATGGTTCTCTGCTGCCGGCATTTCGGGGCGCGGCCCCCGTGAATGCGGCGATTTTAAGCGGCCGGAAAACCACCGGAGTGACGGTCATCCGCCTGACGAACGTGATGGATGGCGGAGACATTCTGGCATCGCGGGAAACGGAGATTGGAGATACCCAGACGGCCGGCGAACTGCATGACCAGCTTGCGGTGCTTGGCGGTGGACTGGTGCCCATGGTATTGGACAGGTTCGAATCCGGAGATTTTTCCGGCCGGCCGCAGCAACTGGAACTTGTTTCCAAGGCGCCGAAACTTTCCAAGGCGATGGCCTGGGTTGATTTTACCGCCCCCGCGGAAGCCGTTTCCGCCCGCATCCGGGGACTTTCCCCCTGGCCGGGATGCCAAGTGCACTTTGTTTCACCGGACGGAACCAGACGGATTTCAGCGCAACTGCTGCGATGCCGCGCGGAACAGAGCGGCGCGGGCCCCGCGGGTACCGTTCTGCACAACCTGCAGGTAGGCTGCGGGCAGGGCACCATCCAGCTGATGGATATTGTACCGCAGGGACGCAAGCAAATGGACGTGAAGGCCTTTGCCAACGGTTATGGGTTGAAACCCGGCTGGCAGGTCAAATCCGGAGCCGCGGACACATTGTCAGCGGTCCAATGAATCCGGCGGGCAACCGGACGCGGTCTGCAACGGCTTAATTCGCCGGAACAGTCCTTGATCCGATGGATCACCTGCAATTCAAATGACAATACCGCGAAAGTCTGTTATAAATTCTCCTCATTCGGCGGACTATGGGGGGAATAATGCCATCGGGAATGTACCGCGTGCGGTTTTTGCCAGGAGGTTGTGACGATGAATAGCCTTTTGAAGTTTTCCGTATGGGCCATTGGGTGTATCGGCTGCTGCACGGCGGCATTCGCCGCGCCCGGCAACGGCATCCTGACAATCCATGATTCACCCGCGAACCCCGGTCAACCCATGGTGCAACACGCCGCCGCAAAACCCGTTAAAGGGCAACAACCGGCCGCCACGGGGCGGAATTCAGGAGTGGCGGCTTCGCCAGAGCGCAGCTCACCGACGGAAAAGCAGATCAAGGTATGGATCAAGGAACTCGACTCGCAGCGCTACGTTCAGCGTGCCAGGGCAAAAAAACATTTGATCGCGGCGGGTGACATGGTGCGGGCGGATATACACAAAGAAATGGCCGGCCTTACGACGCCGGAAATGCGGCATGAAATGCGGGCGGTACTTCATGCACTGAATAATCTCCGTCTGCTGCGCGGCAAATTGATTACACTGGATTTGAAGGACGCTTCGGCCGCGCAGGCATTTAAAAAGATCGGCCGGGCGGCGGGTGTTACATTTAACCAGTGGCCGCCGCAATTATTCCAGCAGACAGCCGGCCATGTGACATTGCATGCGCATCATGAGCCGTTGCTGCGGGTTTTGTGGTCCGTGGCCAGGCAGACAAATATATCAATGTCCAACATGAACTTTAATAACATGTTCAACGTGATAGCCGCGAACGGAAGCATGAATGCGCACAACCCGGTCGATTTTGAAGGCGCGTTTCTTACTGAAATTACCGAGATCGACTATCACAAAATGCTCATTTTCAATACATCGCGGCCGCAGAGCACGAAACAATTAATGGTATCCATGACGCTGGTATCCGATCCAACACTGCGCATATTGGATCCTGTAAACCAGGCGACCGTCACCGAAGCAACGGACGATCTGGGACATTCGTTGGTGATACCCGCCAACCCGGGGCCGAATGTTTATTACGGCTACTGGGGAAATATGGGGACCGTGTATAATCTTACCGTGAATCTGCATACAGTTAAGGGAATGGGCACAAAACTCAAGGTTCTCAAGGGCAGTGTGCCGGTGGTTGCAGGCGCACAGGAAAAAACGATCATCTTCAAGCATTTGCATAAGGCACAACATCAGGACATCGCGGGCATTCGTATTTCAGTCGCGAATTTTACGCTGCTTAATCAGAATCAGTATCAGGTGCAGGTAAGCTTCGGCCCGCGAACGCCCCCCGTCAACAATTCCCTGTCACCGGATCAGCAGGCGATAGTGCAAAGTCTGGAAAACAGCGGCAATTATACCTTGACGGATGCCAAGGGCCGCAGCATTGTCGGCAACATGCAGGGCGGCGGCGGCGGACCAACTCAATTTCAATATAACTTCGGATTTTTTAATAATAATAATAATAACAACGTGATCGGGAAGCCGACGAAACTGGTTATCACCGTCGTGACAAGACAAAAGATTATTCATGTGCCGTTTGAGTTCAGGAATGTGCCGCTGCCGTAACACGCGAAATACAGCGCGGGATCCCGCCCCGGACGCATAAGCCCGGCAATCCGGGCTGCGGCCAACCGTGTTCAAGCACCGCGCACAACGTACATTGCCGATTGAATTAAGAAGCGAGGAACAGCCTGGTAATCCGGCGGACCGCTCACGCCTGCGGCCGTTGCCCAGGAATGATTCTATTTCGCCGCCTGCCAAGTAAACAAACAGCGCCGATGCACAGCAGCATCAGGCCGGCCGGTTCCGGAGTTAAAATTTCCGTAACCTGTGTGGACCAGGTGCCGTCCGCGGCAGGCAGTTCCTGGAAGGTCCAGAATGCATTGGGATTGGTCGGATCAACCACCGTGGTGCTGTAATCACCCCAGCGGTATGTACCGGTATTGAGCGTATAGGTTGCCGTTCCGGCTTTAAGCAGAAACGGCGTACCAAGGGATAACATTCCGCTGCCGTTGATATGGCCGACCGCCGCATATGCGCCGACATATTGGGTGCCGGAGCTTTCATTAAAAGCGATTACGACGGTGCTGTCAGTGGATACCGCTATGGAGCCGTAATAAAGCGAACTGTCGGGATGGTTTGGATCGGACAGTACGATTTCATTGGTAAGAACGGGGCTGGTATTGTCCGCAGTCGCCGGGGTGACGCCAAAAATCCGCAGGGAGGAAATGGAGCTGTTGGCCGAGTTGGCGATGGTTTGCGCACCCCATACCTGTCCATTCGCAAACACCAGACTCGAACTAAGCCGGTCATCGCCGGAATCAATGGCGTTGGCGGAGCCCGGCTGGGCCGCACCGGCGGTGGGTCCTCCGGTCTGGGTGTTAAACGTGGCGAGATTAAAGTTAATATCCAGAGACACCGGATTGCCCGGGACTACATTGGTCTGATTCAGGTTTTCCGTATAGCCGACGGCATTGAACGCGGATTGCTGATAATTGGAGAAAAGATACGTGGTGTGACCGGTATTGCCGCTGTAATCATTGACCGGTTGATTGGTAAATCCGAGATTGCTGAATGGATAATTAAACAACTGACCGCCGGTGACGGCGCCGGCGACAACGCTGGACTTGGGGAGTACAAGCACATCCGCATTGGCGGCGGAACTCGTGAAATTATTGAGTGTGCTGGGTACGGTATACATGTTGCCGGCGAGCGTGACGTAATTGGCTGTGACGCCCAGCGTCGGAAAATCCGCGAATTCCGGGGTGGAGGTGGAGGACGGCTGCGCGGCATACGTAATGCCGTGCCAACCGGTGAGCGGATCGGCGGTTTCAGCCAGCAGAAAATCATTTGACCCGCTGACGCCGGAGCTGTTTTCCGGAACGGTAATGGAACTGGCGAACCAGTCTCCGGAGGCCGGGTCGTACACAATCCGCGGATCACTGATGCCCACGCTTGTTGCGGAACCGGACGGGGTAAACGCGGCGCTGTAATCGCCGGAGCTTAATGCGCTTTTCCAGAATGATTTGAGGTTTTCGGAAAATACCGGCGTATTGGCCGCGCCGCTGAGAGTCTTGTTGTACACAAGATATTGGCCGTTGATCAACTCGGCTATATTCGCCGTCCCGACCGCGCCATTCGTATCCGGCGGGGCAAATCCGGAAACATATCCGCTGCTGCTAAGACTGCCGGCTGCGAAATTAACCGGAAGCGAATAACTGCCGGCCGCCCAGGCGGCATGGCCAAGCAGCAAGGTTGAGGCGGAAACCACGCAGACGGGGATTGATTTCAGTCGCATGCGGCACCCTCAATAAGCGTTCAAGCAATGAATAACGAAGCGGTATCGGCCCATCAGCCTGCACTCCCTGAATGGCGGCATTCTAGCCTGCAGGGAATCAACCGACAAGATAAATCACCATGGGATTCAAGCGACGTGGAGCGACAACAGGGCTGTTGGTTGGAAACCGACGACAATTTTCCAATGAAAAATGAAGGTGACGTTGCTGATCCGGTTGCAATAATCCAAGACCTTGGTACGTTATGGAGAAATATTTTAACCAGATGCTGGTTTTTTGTAGAGGAAAATGGATATGAAAAGGCGCGATTTCTGCAAATTAATGGCCGTTTCCGCGATCGCAACGGCGGGCTTGAATGCGTCACGATCGGCCGAAGCCGGAACGATTGCCGGCGGTTTTGATCAGTTGAATGAAAATTATCCGCAGTTTTGCGGCACACCTGCCGCGGATCGCACATTTTACGCTTTGGAGCAGGGGAATATCGTTGCGGAAAAGTTAAACAACAATCATTGGCGCCCCACGGGCTGGGGCGGTCCGCCGGGGCTGCCGGTAAAAGGCGGTTCATGGGACGGCGTGCCGATGGACGCACCGATTTCGGGCCTTTCCGGCAAAGGACCCTACAAACCGACATGGCAATCAATGCTGGAATACGAATGTCCGGAATGGTACCGGGACGCCAAATTCGCCATCTGGAATCATTGGAGTCCCCAATGCGTTCCGGAGGATGGCGACTGGTATGCGCGCAACATGTACATTCAGGGGTCCGGACAGAACCGTTATCAATGTCAACATTACGGGCCGCCATCGCGCTTCGGCTATAAAGACCTTTGTGCACAATGGACGCTGTTAAACTGGGAACCGGCGCACCTGATGGATCTTTATAAAAAGGCGGGGGCGAAATTATTCCTGACGCTGGCCAATCACCATGATGGATTTGACACGTGGAATTCGCGGCACCATCAATGGAATGCGCACAACATTGGTCCGCACCGGGATGTGGTGGGCACATGGGCGGCGGAAGCCAGAAAGCGAGGCTTGCGCGTGGGCGTGACGGTGCACCAGGCGCGGAACTGGTGGTGGTTTCAGACGTCGCACGGAGCGGACAAGACCGGCCCACTGGCCGGGGTTCCGTATGACGGCATTCTCACCAAAGCGGACGGGAAGGGGCAATGGTGGCAAGGTTTTGACCCCCAGCAGCTTTACGGGGCCAAACATCCGCACAATGCGCTGCCGGATGCTTCTTATGTTAAGAATTTTTACGATCGGACTCGCGATCTGGTGGATCAACACGATCCGGATCTTCTGTATTTTGACAACAGCCTGTTCCCGCTGGGCTGGGGCGGTATGAATATTGGGGCTTATTTTTACAACCACAATCTTAAAACGCGGGGCAAAATGGAAGGTGTCGTCACTATCAAAGGGGTTCCGGCGCATTTGGCCAAGGCCGTGGTGGCGGATATTGAACGCGGCATCACCAGCGGAATTGTGCCGCATCCCTGGCAATCTGAAACCTGCATCGGCCAGTGGCATTACCAGCGGGCGTTGTTTGACCACCCCGGGGAATACGGCGGCTACCTTCACCCGCAGACAATTATCCACTGGTTGTGCGATGCGGTAAGCAAAAATGGAACATTTGTGCTCAATATTCCGGGTAAACCGGACGGCACGATAGACCGCAAGGAAAAGCTTATTCTGGAGCGGCTTGCCGAATGGTTCGCCATCAATGGCGAAGCGATTTATGCCACGCGCCCCTGGAAGATATTCGGCCAGGGGGCCACGCAGGCCGCCAAAGGCTGGGGTAACGGCTACAACACGATCAAGAATCTTGGGCCGAACGACATCCGATTTACACGCAACAAGGCCGACACCGTTGTTTATGCCATATTCATGGGTTGGCCGAACGGCGCATTTAATGTGCCGGCGATGGGAACGGCCGCCGCTACAAATCCCGGAAAAATTGCCCATGTGCAATTGCTGGGTGTGGATGAACCAGTGCAGTGGAAACAGTCTGCCGCGGGCTTAACGGTTCAAAAACCCAACCATGCCCCCAAGACGGCGCATGATGCGGTGTCGTTGAAGGTAACGCTGGCATAATCACCCGATCAGGTGCAACAAAACCTGTGGGAGTCTGAAATCAATCGCGACGAGAACTGCGGCTGCGCCGGCCAGAACGGAGTTCGCTGCGCCGGCGACCATCCACAACAGGCGACATCATTTCTTCAATGCCAGGTCGGCAAGGTGATGAAGTTCAATAAGGCCGGAAGCGGCGGCAATGTCCACCTTGGCGTCCGGGTCGGCCAGCATTTTCCGCAGGACATGGGCATTGTAGGCAATGGGAATGGAGCCGAGGGCCAAAGCCGCCAGCACGCGCAACTGCGCGTTCTTGGCCTTGGAATAGGCCAGCACGTTTTTTTCACCAAGAGTGCTGTTGCGCTGCCCCAAGCCGCGTGCCGCGATCAATTGCGCCGCCGGCAACGGGTCATGCAGGCCATTGAGCAGCACGTTAATCGCCAGGGGATTCGGCAAAGAGCGGCAGGTACTCATGGCCGCCAGATGGTATTGTGCGTATTTGCTCATGCTCATGGCGATCAGACTGTTCACGGCCCGCGGATCACCTAGGCGGGCCAGAGCGGACGTGACGGCCATGCGCACGGCGGAATTCCTGTCATTGACACGGGATTTAAGCAGGATTATTGCGGAGGGATCTCCCAGTCGGCCAAGCACAAATGCAGTATTGGCGCGGACGGTGGGATTTTTATTGTCGAGTGTTTGCGCCAGTTCGCCCATATGGCGGATATGGCCAAGCCGGGACAAGGCATATATCGCCGCCACCCGCACGCTTATGTCCGGATCCTTGAGCAATTGCTGCAGGCTGGGCAACAGCGATTTAATTCGTCGTTTGCCCGCGACCATCGCCGCGGAAAAACGGACCATCGAACTTTTATCCGCCAGTCCGCGGGCTACAAGAACCCGCGTTATCGGCGCATTAAGACGTTTAAGGCTTTCGATAGCCGCAGCGCGAATCGAGGCATGCGGGCTTTTCACCATACGCGCCAGCAGGTCTTCCACGGGTGCCAGATGAATGTGCGGCGGAGCGGGATGGGCGAGAGCCGGCCGCAACCCGGCGCCGCAGACGACGGCCAGCGCCACGACCAGACCGGCAGCCGCGATTGAGGATTTCTTCCGCCGACAGCCGCGGCACAACGGCCGTGATTTCCGTGAATCCTCCCGCCCGGTCGCCGATTCGATTACCCTGGAAGCAGGTAAGATCATAAAAAGCCTTTCGTATCGCCGGCCTTATATGGGCGGGCGAAGATATAATAACATTGTTACGCCTGTTTTGCAGTCTTTTTTCGGATGCGATGCAGTAGGCGTCCCAGCCCCTGCATCCATACGCCAAGCACCGCAAGCAGGTTCAAAAGCACCAGGGCGCGGACCGGCAGATCGCCTATGCGGTCAAAAAGAGTGATGCGGCTGTCCAGCGGAAGCCGCGCCACGGCATAGCCCTGTACCTGGTGCTTCCATCCACCCGCGGGGGCACGGACCCTTTTGATTATGGACCCATCGGAATTAATGATGGCGGAATCCCCGCCATTGACGCTGCGGGCGATAGACACACGATTTTCCACGGCGCGAACTTCAGTCAGTTGAAGGTGCTGCAGCAGTTCCGCCCGACTGGCGTACCATCCGTCATTGCTTATGCTGACCAGAAAATTGACTCCCTTTTTTCCGTTTCGGGGCCTGGCGAACATGCGGCAGGGATGGGGCATGGCATCTTCATAGCAGATGGGAGTGCCGAATTTCCAATGGTGACGGCGGACGTGCAGGCTGAAACGCCGCCATTTTTTTCCCGGCGTGAGGCTGTAGGCTCCCTGCGGCCCATACGGCGTAAGGTACATCAACCATTTGTGAAACAATGATCCAGCCTGCTGGAATGGAATGTATTCGCCAAAAGGGACCAGATGATGTTTGGCGTAGGGATGCCCGGTCAGGCCGTGTTGCGGGGTAAAATAAACCGCGATGTTCTGCAATTTATCGGGGCGGCCGTCCGGACCGAAATGGATTCCGCCGGAACCGACCAGCAGCGATGCTCCGCTGCGGCGCGACAATGCCGCCAGAGCTTTGGCATACCCGTGATCGCGGGACAGCTCGCCACGACCGTGGCCCGGCAAAAAGTCATCCGCGGCCATGGCCAGCCAGGATCGATTCAGGTCGCCGGGGACCATGGTTTCCGGCCATGCGATAAGATTAATCCCCGGATGACTCCGCAGCGCTTTTTGTGATTGCGCGACAAATCGGTCAAACATGGCCTGCTCATCGGCCGGCGTTTGATTGTCTTTCAGGGACTGCGGTATTCGGCTTTCAATCACGGCTACCAGCGGTCCGGGCGACAAGACATGCGGTTGGGTAAGCCGATAGCCGCCATAAACGGTCGCGAGAGCCAGCAGCACCAGTGCCAGGATCGGCCGAACAGGGATTCGCCGCGATTGAGGCGATTTCGGATCATCGCCGCGGTGCAACAATTCAACCAGAGCGCCTGCGGTGAGTCCGCATAGAAAGGTAAGGCCGGATACCCCGAACAAATCCGCACATTGCAGAAGGGGTTTATTCGCCGCCAATGCGGTTCCCACCATAAACCAGGAAAACCCGGACATCAGCGTGCTGCGAACGTATTCAGCGGCCGTAAACGCCAGCGGAACGGCGAGCGTGGGCGGGATTTTGAGTTTAAAAACCCACATCCGCAGCAGCAGGGCGAACACGGGAAAATAAAATCCCATGTAAATCGACAAACCGATATATCCGCCTACCGTCACCGGAATAAGCCAGGAACTGGCGACGAGAAAATACACAATTCCAGCCGACCAGATGAGCAGCCACGCACCCTTGCGAAAAGTCCGGCCCAGAACAGCCAGGGATAGCGGCGCCAGCGCAAACAGAGCCAGGGGCCATACACCAAGGGGTGGAAAAGCGAGCCACAACATTGTATCCGCAGCCAATATCAGGGCGGCGAACGTCAGCAGGGACAATTCACGCTTCCGCGGGGATTCAGCGGTCCCGGCGGGTTGAGAAGTGCGTGGTGCGGCGACAGGCGCGGAGCTTTTATCGGGAGAAGACAAACTCATAAATCAGGCTGTGCCCTTTTCGCTTGTGCGGAAACCCACCCGGGGCGGGTTCATACCTTTAAAAACCCACCGCCACAATTACTGCGCCGCCTGCAGCTGGTTCTGTGAAATCGTCCTGGTGAGCAGCGTGTCGCCGGCCGCATTTTTTAATTCCAGCGTCACATGCCGCAGACCCGCCGGACCGCCGACGCGGATCAAGCCGAAATTATTGACGAGAACCTGCGGTCCAACCCGGCCGGGATTGTGATACAACGCCGCCTGAGCGGCAGTGAGCGGTCGGTCGGCAAGCGACGAACTGGTAAGGTCATACAGCGGGTATTGGCCGAAAACACCCGGCCCGGGCCGGCGAAGGGTCAATTCACCGAAACGCCGATGACCGGTCAGAAAGATAACGCCGTCGACATCGTGTGCAAATATCCAGGCCAGCAGCCGGCGGCGTTCCCGCGGAAAGTTTCCCCAGCTTTCATGACCGGGATAGTCCGTAAGCATCGGATCACCATCCACAATGAATTTGAAATCCGCATGACTGCGGAGCAATCGCTTTTTCAACCAGTTGATCTGAACATTTCCGAGCATGACGCCCGGTTTGCCTTTTGCGGCCGGAACGCGAAAAGTACGATCATCCAGCAGAAAGAACTCGGCGTCCCCAACGGTAAAGTGACAGAATGCCGCCACCTGCGGGCCGCTGCCATATCCCGGGTTAAGCCAATAGCGCTGGAATGCGATCATCGATTCTCCGGCAAAAACGAATTTAGCGCCGCTGCCGGGAATGCCGAAATCACGGTCATCCCACGTTGCATAGATGGGGCAGATGCGCATCAAAGGTTGGATACCCTTAAAGCGCCGTGCTTGTTCGTATTTGTCAAGAATAAACCGCAGTGCGTGAATGTAGGTGTACGGAAACTTGGCCAGCGTGCGCGGCAGGTAAACCGAATTGCCGGCAAAAATAAATGCCCGCGGCTGAAGATTGGCGATGGTGTGCCAGATTGTGCGGCCGGGATAGCGCCGGGTATCCGCACAGGAACCAAAAGCAAAGGTGTAATTTTGATCGGATCCGCGGACGGGATAGGTGCGGATTATCAGCGGCGGGCCGGGAAGCGGCCGCCGCCGGCCGTTCACGAACACGCGCAGGCGGTAATCATGGTCCGGTTCCAGACCGCCAATGGCCGCGGCGCCGACAAACGGCGGCGGGCCATGCACACTTTCGCCCCAGGCGGATACTTCGCTGCCGGTGTTAAGGTCAAAAGCCTGCACGTGCAGACGGTCCGAGGTGCTAAGTTCCATCCAAATCCGGGCGGAAGTGGGCGTAACGGACCCGATAACCGGGCCGGCGACAATATGACCGGCGCGGCACGACGTACAGTTCGCGGCGGCGACAACGGCGATTCCCAACAGGCCAAAAACAGATCCGAATAACCTCATGGCGGAGAAGTGTAGCATAAACCCGCGGCATGTTCAGCAAGCCGGCACAAGTTCGCCGGGAGCTGCGGAACGCCGTTTTCTTCCGCGCCGGCGCGGCACGGGAAGCGGGCGGTGGGCAGAGCGGCGAATGGTCACCAACCGAAGTAAGTGTTCACGCGCAAAGACCGCACGCGAATGTTGCTTTCGGGGACCCAGGCGACGGAACCGTCGTTATAGGCTTCATGCATACCGGAGGGCAGGTTATGGCCCAGGCTTTGGTGTGTGTGATTGGAAAGAGGGCTGGAGGTTCCGATCCAGATTTCGCCGGTAGTGCCGCGCGGATTGCCGAACGCGGCGATGTCGCTCAGGAGGAGCGATCCGGGACTGGATTGGGCGTTGAGCGCCGGCTCATGCTTGGGATCGTTGTTATACCAAGCCCAACCGCCGCCGCCGTTCATCCAGGCCGGCATGAGGTCATAGGCGGCGGAATAATCGGGGGATGGCGTTCCGGTCATAACGCCGGGGCCGGCCGTGGCGTAAGGAGCGCCGCTGTAATAGCCATGGTCAACCCAGTAGCAATAACTGGAGAAGAAATAGAAACTCGTCAGGTTACCCTGCAAATTATAATAATTTGAAGGGATGAGATTTTCGCTGGCAAAACCGGCTTCCGGAGAAAACATTAGTGCCACACCGGTGGCATTGGGTGTAAGGATCCCCGGCTGAACGATTTGATCCTGCGGGGTTGAGTTGGTAGGGGCAGGACCGCCGTAATACAGAAGTTCCAGGCCGTACCCGGGAATATTGTATTGATACGGCCGGCCGGAATACGAGCCAAATGGATAATTGCTGGCGATCGTGGGCATGTATTGCCCGCGATATTCGCCGGCATATTCGCGTGTAGCCAGGGCCAGCTGGCGTAAATTGCTGGCGCATACCACGCGCATGGCCTGCGCTTTGGCCCTGGCCAGGGCGGGGAGAAGCAGAGCGATCAGAAGGGCGATAATGGAAATAACAACCAGCAATTCAACAAGGGTAAAACCACGCATCCCACGGTATTTGACGGCCATAACATGTCTCCATTGGCGGCGACCCCGCCGATTTAATTATTTTTGTCTATATAACTTCATGTGTTTATGCAAACGACAACCCATGGCGGATGAACAGAGGGCCGGTCCATTTCATGGCCGGCCCTCCACGTAAAACCATTCACGCGGTAATCCCGCAGATTCAGATTCGGCTCGTCAATCTGCGACGCGAGAGCAACAGCAGGCCGGCCGAGCCGGCGGCAAATACGGCCAGCGAGGCCGGCTCCGGCGTGGCAACCTGCGTCAGTGACAGATTGCTGAATGTCGCCGGAGCCTGATCGCCGCGAAGAGCGATGAAAATAGCGCCGGGAGCCGTCGGCAATGTTGCATAAGTAAATTGGCCAACCTGAGTAAGGCTGGAAGCGTTGGCCCCGTTGCCCAACGAAAGCGCCACCGCCCCGGATGCAAGGTTATAAGTCATTTCCACGGTGGTGGTGCCGGTGTAAGTGCTGCTGGTAACCCCCATCGCCTTGTTGGCGGTGCCCGGCCCCTCGAACAATTGATACCCACCCGTGCTGGTATTAATTAACGCCCATGGTTCCGCATTGCTGATCGCATCCACAGTCGTCGCGGAGGGCGCAAAACCGATAGCCGCCCATTCGCTCGCGGCATTGTAAGTGATGTTTGCTTCCAGAGTGAGCGTACCATTACTGGCGGGAGTAATGGCGATGCCGGCGTTGTTATCGATAAAGTTACCGTTGGCCGTTGTCTGCAGGGTTACATAACCGGCGGTTGAACCGGAGGGCGGCGTAATGACGGCGGTCGCGGTACCGGTGGAACCATTGGAAACCGTACTTAATGGCGCCCATGTACCGCCAATGTCGGCGGTGGAACCCGCGAGTGCGTTGGAGGTGGAGGGACTGGCCTGGAACGTATCAAGCACGAGGGTACTTACAGCAGCATTCGCCGTACCAATTGAGGCAAGAGCCGAAATCCCGGCGACTGCCGCAAAATATTTTGACATTCTGACGTGATTTTTCATTTCTACTGCTCCTTCTAATTTCTTTTAACGAATAACAAATTACCTTTAGTGGACATTCAACAAAGATCAACTATCGCGACATCCGTAACCTGCCCTTTTGAGTTCTCGAATCCCGGATGAACTCCCTCAAACAGAGCGCACGCTTCGCAATGTTCCATCATCTTTGTATTTTGCACAGACCTCCTTCCCTGCCGTCATCGCCTGCAGGTGTAGATTTTTAACCCTATGCCGGACGATGCGAAGCTTGGACAACAATTCACGATCTCGACTGTCCGGGTAGCACCACCGGAACAGACCGGACCGGCAACACCAACCGAGGACAACCGGAGATTAGACCAAAGATAACAACCGGGCAAGACCGATTTACGCAATATATGATCGTTTTGCGCATACCGGTGGGAAGGACCAGGGGGACATCATGCCGCACAACCGGCGTCAACGGGGCCATTTTTTAGCGTTTTTTAACGTCCGGCCGGGATGCCGGGGCAATTGGCGATTTCCGCGAGCGATCGCGAAACTGACCCGGCGTCAGACCGGTGAGCCGCTGAAAATTCTGGCTTAATCGCAGGCCGCTGTTAAACCCGCACTCAATGGCGATTTTGTACAAAGATTCCGGCGTATCCATCAGCAGAACCTTGGCATGCTCAATCCGCATCTGCAAAATATGTTCGTAGGGGCCGCGCCCAAGCGCCTGTCTGAAACGATGCTCCAATGTGCGGCGCGGCATGTTTAAATGGCGGCATAAATCAGGCACACCGATCGGATCACGAAACCGCATCTGAATAAGCGACAGCGCCCGGCCCACCACCGGATCGGAGGTGAGCGCCCGCCGTGTGGACCCGCGCACATACACAAAACTGCCGCCGGGCAGAACATTGACCTCCGGCACTTTGCGGCCGTGAAAAAGGCTGTTCAATGCCGCGGCGCATTGATAGCCCAATTGTTCAAACGGCGACTGCACGCTGCTTAAAGCCGGTGAAACACTGTCACAAATCAGTTCGTCATTATCCACGCCCACAATGGAAACATCACCGGGCACATTCAGGCCGACCTCATGGCATGCATCCGCGGCAAATGCCCCGATACTGTCATTGTAAGCCAACAGCCCGACGGCGCCGCCGGCGCTTTTACGCAATGCGGCAAGCACCTTTCCAAAAATGCGGGCCGGCTTGCGATCGTCAATGGTAATGACCGTCGGGGACGGCCTTCCCGCGGCGACAACGGTTTCCCGGAATCCTTCCTCGCGTAATTGCGACAGGCGTCCCGGACGGCGGATATACGCATAATGATTGATTTCCAACCGCAGCAGATGTTCCGCCGCGGTCCGTCCCTTGTCATAATCATTGGTTACAAAGATGGGAGCTTTTCCCACCAGATCATAATTAATGACCCCCACCAGGCACGTTCGCGGGGACATCCAGCCTTTGTAGGTTATTTTTCCAAAGTTCCAGACGATCGCGCCATCCACGGGATCTGTCCAGCTGTTGAGCCAGCGATCATCCGCAAAGCGCCATCCGGGATGGCTCACGATACGCCACGGCGGCTGGTGCTCACGCATGTACCGGCTGATCCCCAGGCGGCAATCACGGCCGATGCTTAAAACCGGAGACAGCACGATCATGACCCGCTTGACGGAACTGGTTTTCATGGGGTGTCCTCATGCCGGCGACCGAGAATATCGCCGCAATACCCGCGGAATGCAATGGGACCAAAAACAGGACGTAGACAGGATAAAAAAGTCAACGGGTAGCGTCGTCCATCGCCCGCATCACGAAAAAGACAAAGCCGCCGGCGCGGTCCGCTGCATGTCCATCATCAGTGATGATGTCCAGGCGACGGCCTTAAGGGCGCGTCAGGATGCGGTGAGGGTTGAATTTTCCATTGCCAGCATGCGTTTTTTAGTTGCAATTCCGCCGGCGCCGGAAAACCCGGTGAGTTTGCCGCCCGCACCAAGCACCCGATGGCACGGAATAAGCACCGGCCACGGATTGCGCCCAAGCGCGGCCCCTACCGCTCGAGCGGCGCCGGCCCGTCCGATACCCGCGGCCACCTCGCCGTAGGTGCACGTACGGCCCCAGGCAATGCCCGCGGTAAACAGAAGCACCTGCCGGTCAAAATCGCCGACTTGTCCCCAATCTATCAGTGGCGAGGCCCGCTTGATGGCGGCTTTTTGATCCACGGACTGCGCCCCGCCGCTGTAATAGGATTGCAGAAATGCGGCGGCGGCCGCGGCGGCCGAGCCCGGCTTTGCCTCCGTGATTGCCGCAATATTCCGGCCGTACCGGCGGTGAATATCCTGGAGCAGTTTTTCTTTTGTCGGACAAGGCATGTAAATCCGGATCAATTTTCCGCCGGCACTGCCGGGTTGGAAAATAAGGCCGGCATATCCACCGCGGACCGCTACGATATGCATCGCAGGATTTGCAGGCAGCATCATGGGTATTTCCTCCGCAGGCATACGATAAAATCGACCTGATTATAGCAGCCCGGTGCCGGCAGGTGGAATCAGCTCTCTTTTCAGGATTTTACCGGTTGCCGAACGCGGCATTTCCGTAAGTATATGCACATCACGGGGGGTTTTGTACGGCGCCAGCCGCTGGCGGACAAATGCCCGCAGATCGGCAGAAGTGGCTTGCGCATCGGGTTCAAGCTGCACAAAGGCGACCGGTACTTCACCCCGCTGCGCGTCTTTGACGCCGATAACGGCCGCGAGCAGCACCGCAGGATGCTGCCGCAGGCATTCCTCGATTTCGCCCGGGGCGACTTTTTCCCCGGCCATGATGATCATTTCCTTTTTCCGCCCGGTGATATGCAGAAAACCCTCGGCGTCGATCCGGGCTATATCACCCGTTTTCAACCAGCCGTCGGCGGAAAGCACAGCCGCGGTTTCCGCGGGCCGCCTGAAATAGCCGCCCATCACGTTCGGCCCTTTCACCAGCAATTCGCCATCCATACCGGACGGCACATCCGCGCCCAGGTCATCCACAATGCGAAGCTGCTGGCCCGGGATCGGCTTGCCGACGCTGCCGGGCTTGTGATCCCAGGGCGTGGAAAAGCTGACCATGGGAGATGTTTCGGTAAGGCCGAAGCCCTCGAGTATGGACAGGCCGAAGCGGGATTCAAACCTCTCCATCAGAGAACGCGACAGGGGTTCGCCGCCGCTGATAACATACCGCACGGATGCCAGGCTGTCGCGCCCTGCATTCTTGGCGTTGGCCAGCATGGCGTACATGCTGGGAACAGCAATAAGCACCTGCACCTGATGCTCCGCGATGGCTTGCAGGACCGCGGGGACGGAAAACCGCGCCAGGTAAACCATCCGGCAGGCCAGGCTCAGCGGTACAAGGCAGCATCCCATAAGCCCCAGGGCATGAAACATGGGCAGCACACCCAGAAATGTCATTTGCCCGTTAAACCGTGCGTGGGCGATGGAGCCGGCGGCATTGGAATCAAGGTTGCCATTGGTCAATACGACGCCCTTGGGCCTTGCACTGGTACCGCTGGTGTACAAAATGACGGCCGGATCGGCGGAGTCGCATTTGGGCGGCTTGCGACGCAGAATCGCGGCCTTTATTTTGGCTATCCTCGGCAGCGGCAAGAGATCCTGCAGGTATACCACGCGGATTCCCCCGGCTTCCAAAGCGGTTGCCAGGGAATTGAACAGCGGATGGCGAACGGTAAAAACGGTTTTCAGTTCCGCATCGCGGCAGATGTCCAGCAGTTCGGCCGGCCGCAGCAGGTAATTCAACGGTACAGCCACGCGATTTGTCCACCGGACGGCCATGAACAACATGGCGAATGCCGCGGACTGGGGGACCAGCAGGCCGATGTGCGGCTGGCCGGGAAATTCGCGATCAATCATATCCGCAAAAATCTGTCCGCCGACAAGCAGTTCACGGAAGGTGGTGCGGCGCACATCATCAATGATGGCGATCTGCCCCCCCCGCTTCCTCCCCTGCTCTAAAATCGTTTCAAGAAGCATGCAGCAGAACCGCCCATTGCGCACCGGCAACGCAGCCCATTGCCGCCTCGCCCATCGGATGACTGTAATCGCCCGGCGCCGGTGATACAAGACGCCGCCGGAATTCAGCCGGTCGGCGCAGATGCCGCGTCCGCGGCCGACGGACCGGCGTTCGCGGCATTATTCCACGGTAACGCTTTTGGCCAGATTTCGCGGCTTGTCCACATTGCATCCACGGGCCACGGCCGCATGATAGGCCAGCAATTGCAGCGGCAGCACCGTCAGCAGCGGCTGGAGCGGCTCAATGGTATCCGGAACCGTAAACACATGGTCGGCCACGGAACGGATATGCTCGTCGCCTTCGGATGCCACGGCGATAACCCGGCCGCTGCGGGCCTTGACCTCCTGAATATTGCCCAGCAGTTTTTCATACTGTGTGCCGCGTGTGGCGATGAAGACCACCGGCATGCCTGGATTGATCAAGGCGATCGGCCCGTGCTTCATTTCCGCCGCGGGCAGGCCTTCCGCGTGAATATAGCTTATTTCCTTGAGTTTCAGCGCGCCTTCCAGCGCCACGGGATAGTTAAAACCGCGGCCCAGAAACAGCCAGTTTTCACGGTGGCAATACTGCGTGGTTACCTCACGAATCTGATCGCTTTGATCCAGCACGCGGCGCATCTGACCGGGGATTTTTTCCAGAGCAGCAAGGAACTGATCCAGCACGGTCTGGGACATGTATTTCCGGCGGGCGATGGAAAGGGCCAGCAATGTTTCCACCACAATCTGCCCGCAAAATGCCTTGGTGCTGGCCACGCCGATTTCCGGACCCACGTGCAGATAAATGCCGGCATCCGTTTCCCGCGCAATCGTACTGCCCACGACGTTCACGATCCCCAGACTCATGGCCCCGCGGTCCTTGGCCTCGCGCAGCGCCGCCAGCGTATCGGCAGTTTCGCCGCTCTGGCTGATCGCCAGCACGATGGTGCCGTCCTCAATAATTGGATTGCGGTAGCGGAATTCGCTGGCGTATTCCACCTCCGTGGGGATTTTGGCGAGTTCCTCAAGCAAAAATTCGCCCACAAGCCCCGCGTGCCACGCCGTTCCGCAGGCCGTAATAATAATCCGCCGCGCCCGCACAACATCGCGGCTCAACTGGGATATGCCTCCGAGCACCACGCGGCCTTCGTTTTTGTCAACCCGGCCGCGGAGACAATTGGCCATCGCCTCCGGCTGCTCAAAGATTTCCTTGAGCATGAAATGCGGATAGCCGCCCAATTCAATCTGCTGCAACGAGAATTCCACCTCTTTGATCTGTTTGCTTACCGGCACGTCATCAATTGTGGTGGTGGAAAATGATTTGGGTGTCAGCAGGGCCATTTCATTATCATTCAAATACACCACCTGCGTGGTGTGCTCCACGATGGCGGCGGCATCGGAGGCCACAATATATTCATCCTTGCCCACACCGATGATCAACGGCGAACCGCGCCGCGCCACGACCAGGTGGTCCGGTTCATCCGAAGCCATGACAGCCATGCCGTAGGTGCCGCGAACTTCATGCAACGCCGCCTGCACCGCCTTGAGCAAATTCCCCTGATAAAAATGCCCGATCAACACCGCGAGCACTTCCGTATCCGTCTGGCTGTTGAAGGTGTGCCCCTTTTCCTGCAGAAACTGCTTGATGGCCGTGTAGTTTTCAATAATTCCGTTGTGCACCAGCGCGATGCGCCCCTGATCATCGGTATGCGGGTGGGCGTTGCATTCCGTGGGAGCTCCATGCGTGGCCCAGCGCGTATGGGCCATGCCCACATGACCATGCGGAACGCTGTGCTCTTCATCAAGGACCGCTTCCAGCACGCTGATGCGGCCGACCGCCTTGCGAATAAAAAAGCCGTCCGCCGATCCGATGCAGATTCCCGAGGAATCGTAGCCGCGGTATTCAAGCCGTTTTAATCCCTCCAACAGCAGTGAGCCAACCTGCTTTTTGCCTATGTAGGCCACGATTCCGCACATGCCAGTGTTCTCCTGCTTTCTTCCAAGCGCCGGTCTTCCATTAGGTTATCGGAATAACCCTACCCCATACTATAGCACAATTTGGCTCCCCGCCGATGATTGGGGAATCCGCCGGAATTTACGCCTTTACGTGATACACCAGTTCCGACAGCGCCGTGGATTACCGCGGTGTTCGCCGCGGCGGCGGTGAACCGGCATTATTCCCGCATTGCAAATGCGCCGGAGCGGCCGCACTGTTTCCTAAATTCGCTTTGTTGCTAGAATACGTTTACAAACGGCAAGTAAACAGGCGACCAACGAGGAGTTCCCGCATGAATCCATTGCCAAGTTACCGGCCTGAGCAGATACGCAACATTGTCCTGCTGGGACATTCCGGCGCCGGCAAAACAACTCTGGCCGAAGCCATTGCCCATCACTGCGGTGTTACCACGCGCATGGGCAGTGTGGAGGACGCCAATACGGTTTCCGATTTTGAACCAGAGGCCCGCCTGCACAAACACTCCACGAATTCCGTTCTTATGTTCGCCAATTATCAGGACAAGGAAATCAACCTGATTGACACGCCCGGCTATCCGGATTTCGTGGGGCAGGCGCTGGCGGCTATTCCCGCAGTGGAAACAGCGGTTATTGTGGTTAACGCGTTGCAGGGTGTGGAATTTAATACGCGCCGGCTGTTCCACGCCGCCGGAGAAATGGGCCTGGCCCGGATGATCGTCATCAATCGTATTGATCAGGCGACTGACTTGGCCGGTCTGGTGCAACAGCTTAAAGCCAGCCTTGGCTCGCAGCTGCACTGCATCAATCTGCCCTGCAACAACAAGACGGATGTTATTGACTGCTTTGACCAGCTTACCGGCACGGCGGATTTCGGCGGCGTCGCGGACATCCACCGGGAAATGGTGGAATCCGTGGTGGAGATGGATGATGCGCAGATGGAAAAATACCTGGCGGGGGAACCGATTGACCTTGCCCAATTGCGCAACTGCTTTATCCAGGCGATGAACAGCGGCCATGTGGTGCCTGTTCTGTTTACCAGCGCCAAAACCGGTGTGGGCATTGAGGACCTGCTCCATATTCTGGCCGAAGATGTGCCTTCGCCGGTCAGCGGCAGGGCCAAACGCCTGATCGCCGGGGGATCCAATCCGGAAGCCTCCGCTTCGCCCATCGAATTTCCGGCCGATCCGGACGCCCCCCTGCTGGCGCATGTGTTCAAAGTTACCAGTGATCCATACGTGGGCAAGCTCTGTATGATGCGCATTTTGCAGGGAAAGCTGGAAGCCGCCACGGCCTTTGTTTATGGAGCGGAGAAACGGACGCATAAGGCCGGCCATGTGCTGAAGGTTGAAGGCCGCGAGCACCCGGAGGCCTCGGTCGCATATGCCGGTGATATTGTGGCGGTGGCCAAGCTTGATGACCTGCATGTGGACGCGGTTGTTCATTCTCCCGTTGCGCCGAATAACCTGCGGCCGATTCTGCCGCACTATCCGACGCCCATGTTTTCGGTGGCGGTTACGCCGAAATCCCGCGGCGATGAGGCCAAAATATCGGCCGCCCTGGCCAAACTGATGGAAGAAGACCCCACATTCCGCGCATCGCATGACCCGCAAACCCATGAACTGGTGATTCATGGATTGGGCGACCTGCATTTGCGGGTCGTCCTGGAGAAAATGAAGAACCGCTTTAACCTGGAGGTGTCCGCGGCGCCGCCGCGAATCGCGTACCGTGAAAGCATCGGGTTATTTGCGGAAGGTCATTACCGGCATAAAAAGCAGTCCGGAGGCGCCGGGCAGTTCGGGGAAGTTTACCTGCGGGTGGAACCGCTGGAGCGCGGCAAGGGTTTTGAGTTTGTCAACGAAGTCTTCGGCGGGGCAATACCCGGACAGTACATCACCTCGGTGGAAAAGGGGGTACACGACGCCATAGAACGCGGCCCGCTGGCGGGATACCCCGTGCAGGATGTTCGTGTGACGGTATACGATGGAAAGAGCCACCCGGTGGATTCCAAGGATATCGCCTTCCGCATAGCGGGCAAAATGGCGTTTCTAGATGCAATTCTCAAGGCCCGTCCGGTGATGCTTGAACCGATCGTGACGATGGAAGTGGTGGTGCCGGAATCGCACCTGGGTTCCACAACCGGCGATCTTAACGGCCGGCGGGGCCGCATCGTGGGCACGGACCTTCTACCCGGAGGACTTGCCGTGATCCGCGCCGCCGCACCGCTGGCGGAACTGACGCAATACGACAACCAGTTGCGCTCCGCAACCGGCGGACAGGGAAGTTTTGTGATGGAATTTTCCCACTATGAAGCAGTGCCGCCCGCAATGCAAATAAAGCTTGCCGCACAATACAAAGCCCCGGCGATGGATAATTGATCCAATACCGGGGGGGGGATTGCGTGCAAAACAGGGGCGGCCGCCGCAACAACGGCGTTATGACGGCCGGCGCAGCGGTCAATGCGTGAGGGCGTACACCAGAATATTCGTACCGAGCTTCAACGCATCGGGTGTGGAGTAGGCCTTGGCATAGGGATTGGGCAGATCTTCCCATCCGTTGGACAGGGAAAACCGCGAATAGATGACCACCGGATTGCCGTCGATGGTGGCGGCTTCCAGCACCGGGTTATTCAGTCCAGGCGCGGCCGTGGCCACCACCGGCGAATAGGTGACATGCCGGACATTAAACACATCGTTGTATATCGGCGAATTCATCGGCAGCATCTGCAATTTATGATGCGGCAGCACCAAGCGAATTTCCTTGCGGAAGGCCGTATCAAACGCACCGGCCCCCATGGCATCGTCCACCAGAATCACACCGCCGGCATGCAGATAGTTGTGCAGGTTTTTGATTTCCGTCGGCGTCCAGGCGAAATTACGCAACCCAGTCATGTAGATGAACGGATATTTTCCCACCCGCAGGCTGTCCAGCGTAACTTTTGCACGCTTGAACTGCACGCTGACGGTCGTCTTTTGATCGATAAATTTAAGCAGATTCGGCAAGCCGTGCGGCGTAGGATTCCAGTCGCCGTTGTTCACAACCTGGGCGATCACCACTTGATCGCGTGTGGCGATGCGCGACTGCTGATAGATTTTCTGTATCTCGAAAGCCCGGCCGTATTGAAAATTGGCCAGTACATAGGTCAAGATATTGGCTCCCAGCCGCAGGGCGTCCTGCTGGGCGTAAAGCGTTCCGCCCTTGATCGGGTGCGCCCCGGCATCCCAGCCCCAACTCATGTCCACCGGGGAAAAAATGATGCCCGCCCGGCAGCCCATGTACATCACCCGCAGGTAAGCCGGTATCTGTTTCCATGGCCCGTCGCCGACCCGGAGCCGCATGGTCTTGATCCGGTTAAGATCATGAAACATCGGATCGTCCAGCGGAAGAGCGCCAAATGGATGGTGGGGAAACAATTCATGTTCAAAAACCATCACGCTCTGATTAAACTTGGGCCGGCCGCAGCTGGAATTAATGAGAATCGTTCCCCCGGCCACCACATACCCGCGCAGACGCGCCAAAATAGCGGGGCTGAATTTCGGCAGCGGCGTCCAGCCGGTGATGTATAGCACCGGCAGTTGCGTGGGGCTGTAGCTGAATCGTACCGGATCCACCTGGACATAACGGTAGTGGAGGCCCAACTGCGAGTTGGTCCAGTTCATCAGTGTTTCGATATCCAGCGTTTCCGTGGGATAGTTAACCACCCGATGGTCTTTGATAACGTTTAAATTCAACATTCCAATAAGCGCGGGCGGAGCGGGCTTGCGATGGTGTTCGGAACGGCGCACGGGTGTGGCAGGCAAGGGCAGGGGCGCCGTGGCCTCGCCTCCGGCCAGCCGACTGCGGTGCGCCCGTGGCGGCACCCACGCCTTGGGATTCACAAAAGCAGCGCCGGCCGGAATGGCGGTGAACAGGATTGCCCCCGCCAGCAGGCCGTTAAAAATGGAAACGCTACGCGCGGGACAAGACGCGAGATTGCCGGTTCGCCGATTGAATAATCGCATGACGCACCCCGTTACGAAAAATATTGAGGACATTTAATCAGCAAGGCGGATTCTCCGCGGCGCACGCTGACAGTCAGTAAGTATAACGGCAAATGCAATAAAATGATTGCGAAATATACAATTTTACCGATTGGCGGCGAAGGGATGGCGGCAAAAAGCCATAGAACGCCAATTTGTTCGCGATCGCGGATATACAGCGTGAGCCCCGGGAAATTCGGCGTAACCGGATCGTATGCCTGCGCGTACGCGATTTTTTCTTACTTTCCCCGTTCCGCGAGTTGCCGGGTGATTACCCGCAGGATTTGTGCCGACTGGGGCTTTATCGGGGAACGAAAACGGGCCACTATTTTGCCGGTGCGGGAAATGATAAATTTCTCAAAATTCCATCCGACCGGACCGGGAAACTTTGGGTCAGTCTTTGACGATGTCAAAAAATGATAAAGCGGGCATTGCCGCGGCCCTTTGACATGTATTTTGGAGAACATGGGAAATGTGACGCCATAATTCCGCGTGCAAAAAATGCTGATTTGCTTGTCCGTGCCGGGTTCCTGGTGGGCAAAATCATTGGCTGGAAATCCAAGAATCACCAATCCGCGTGAATGGTATTTTTTGTACAGAGCTTCCAAGCCGGCATATTGCGGTGTAAATCCGCATTTGCTGGCGGTGTTGACGATCATGACCACTTTCCCCAGATAACGCGATAAATGCACTGTTTTGCCATCCAGGGACTGCATCGTGAACGCAAGCACAGGCGGCGTGGACCGGGCCCCGGCCGCGCCGCGTGCCGACGGAGTTGCGTTTTGGCAGAGCCACAAAGCACCAAAGCCACAGGTGAGAACCAGCGCTGCAAATATCAATCGCTGCATGGCAAAACCTCAATTATCGTTCATCGGACGACGCGAAAATGCCCGCCCGTACAGATTTGTGGATATTACGGCATTGAAGAACGGTAAGTCAAGGTTGAAACCGGTATTTGCCGCCGAAGGATGCACCCGTAATTATCCGGAATTGCCCCAATGCCGACGGAACGCCTGTTTGAGCTTTACGGTGAATACCCTTCCGCCAGCCTGAACGTGGCCGCGGAAAGCCGCGATCCCAATGACCTGCTTGGCGACACGCCGAGTGTTCTTAAGGTTCCCGATTTAAACGGGCACAGCCATACCCGCCGGTCCCGGGCGATTAATCCCGGCCGTTAATTCCGCCCCGCACCGGCGGACAGTCCCGGCCAGGGCGTCAATTTCCCGTGGCGCAACCGCATCAAATGCCGGTCTTTTACCGGGAGTCCGGTGCGCGGCAACAGGCGGCGCACCTGCCGCCAAGATAGCAGCGGACCGCCGAGATTTTTCCGCCATTGACCGTATCCGCTTGAGAGCAAATTGCCCCGACCGGAAAAATTGCCTTCCTTTGCGCCATGAACAAACATTGTCAGACTGTCGCCGCCGCGCGGGCCGGTGATGCGGTTATCGCAGCAGAAGATTTTCGCCCCTTGGGCGGACAGTACAAATACCGGGCTGGACCATGGTGTGCGAATAGTATTGTGTATGACAAACAGGGTGCCGTTATGCGGTCCCCCGCCGTCCTGGCCGAAATGGATGACCTGATGATTTCCGGCGCCCCCGCCCTTGACTATCAGGCACCCAAGAACAACCGCATCGCTGTTCGCGGCCGCGGTGTTGGCCCGGTCATCAACCAAATCGAATTCGCGGTTTGATGACCCATGCACATAGCAATACTCCACCCAGGTGATATGGCACCGACTTTTTATGTCATGGCCGGTTAACGGATGGGAAATATCACAACCCAGAATCAAAGCGCTGGTTCCATCCAGGTAAAGGTTGTGATTATAACCCGGATCTTTGTAACTGCCGTTGCCGGTGATGCGGCAGAACTCGATCCGCTGGTTTGCGCCGGTACCGCGGTGAAAATTTCCGTTGCTCATAATGCCCATGTCATTGCCGTGTATATAACAATGCGTGACAAGCACATTGTCAGCGGCATTGATGCGAATACCGGCTCCGTTAAACGAATGATTGTGGGCGCCGTGCAGGTCAAAACCGCGCAGCACGCAATTATCCGCATTCGGGTTGAACTGGAAGACGGCGCGCGGCACCTGCCCCCGGCCGGAGTAATTGAATCCCTCCGCGTTGATCCGGATCAGCTTTCCCGGAATGGCGGGCTCAATCGTTAGACCGGCGGTGTTCACTTCCACGGCGGTGCGGGTATAACTGCCGCCGTGAGCCGGCCAGACTTTGATAACATCACCGGGACGTGCCGCGGCCACCGCTTTTGCAATACCGCTGAACTGCATTCCCGGCCCCACCCGCAGCGTACGTGAAAATGCCGCAGCAGGCGACAATAACGCACTGAACAGGAGAAACCGGCACGACCACACCATCCACCGGGCCAACCGGCCGGCCGGAGGCGTTGAGTCCATTGAAACAGGAGCATGATCAAGCATCGGCCAATCCTCCGTTTAATATCAGGACCTGATAGAAAATGCGTACCGTATCCGCCGGAATGCCCGGGGACATTGCCTTACCCGCGGACAAGCTTGGGGACAATTATAATCGGAGGTTCCCGCCGATGCCCGTCTTTGTTGTGGGGCGGGGCACGCAAGGCGGTGGAAGCCCACCCGCGAACAAAGCCGGCACCCTGCGGGCGGACGACGGAACGGGGAATGGTGCGAAGCCGCGGGGCTCTGGAAAAAATACGGGCCGGTTCACATGAACCGGCCCGTTGCCTGTGGTTTTGTCAGCTCGCCTGATGGAAACAACATCTGTTGCCAGAACTATTTCATCAGCGCGCTCATCGTGGCGGCGAAGTGCCGCCGGGGAAAAAGGTTAAACTAAACTTGCTTCAATTAACCGGGAAGCTCCGGTACAAAAGCGCTCGGATTCAAAGAGCGATAATCGCTTAGCGACCACCGGCCCGCTGAGCCTGGAAGCAATCCCGGCAATAAACCGGACGGTTGCCTGACGGCTTAAACGGAACTTCGGTCGGCTGGCCGCAGGATGCGCAGGTGGCCGGGAACATTTGACGGGGGCCGGATGAAAATCCACGTCCTCCGCCGGAGCGTCCGCCGCCGGAGAAGCCGCGTCCACCACCACCGCCGCCGCCGCTGCCACCACCACGATGACCGCCGTCACCCTGTTGTGCTTTGCGATTGTCCCTGCAGGTTTTGCAACGTTTGGGTTCATTGGTAAATCCACGTTCTGCGAACCGTTGCTGTTCGTCCGCGGTGAACGTGAACTCTGTGCCACAATCGACACATACAATTGTCTTGTCGTCATACGACATACGTGTGCTCCACTGGATAAACCAGAAATGAGAGGAATAGAGCGATGGGCGGTGCGGGAATGGCTTCGGCCAACCTCGAACTCGGGCGCTACAGCCCACAGGCGAAGTAGAGTATACCCGAAATGGAATGAAACGCAAACAGATTTCTTTGAATTTTGATATTTGTAAATCCACGAGCCCAAACTCCTCCCCGGCCGGCTATTATCAGCAGTTGAGCAGCATGGCGGTTTTGCCGGTAATTGGGCGGCCTGATTGGCCGGATTGCCCGGGCGCAGCCATCGGCTGTTCACGCGATGCGCTGCTTTCCACCACATCCTAGCCGCAAGATGCCTTTTTACACCGCTGATTTGCGCAGCTTACGCCTCAGGCCAAGGCCCGCCAGACCCACACGGCCAAGCCGCTGGAATCAGTCGGTCTTTCACGGCGGCAGGCAGAAACATTCCGGCTCGCATGCCGATGCTTTAAGCCGCTCCGGATTCACTTGCGGACGCTTCCGGCGCGGGGGCGGCTTCGCTTACGGCGGGCGGAACCGTCGCGGCCGCCTGCGCCGCGTTGATGCGAGCCTGCAAGGCGTCAAGGAAAAGGCGGTTTTGCTTATCACTCATCGCGCCTTGGACCCGGTGAATCGCGCCGGCGCGGTAAATGGCAATGTTCCGCGTTTTTTCTCTTGCGATTCGAGTCGCAATCACTACAAAAAGGACGCAGAAACACCCGCCGATAATGGCGCCCCACATATTGTTCTGGACCGCAAACAAAATGGTGATCAATATGCCGGCAAGCAGCGCCGCAAAAGCCAACAGCAGCGCCACAATTCTGTCCTGATTCCACGCGAACACAAATCCCACCTGATCATAATATATCCGCAGCACCCGGTCAGTCAGTGTTGATTCCGCCCGCAAAATAGTCGCGGCATCGTCCGAAAGCAGGACAACCGTCCGCCCCAGAAAACCAGTAAACTTGAACCGGGCAAATTTCGCCATTATTCGCTCCACGCAATTGCAGTCCGGCTAACCATGTGCGAACCAATTAAACATCCAGTAAACGGATGAAGCCGCACTCAGCCCGCCGATACACATAAATATTATCGCGATAACGAGCAATCGCGTTCGGCTGACAAATTGGGCATATAAAGGATTTGCAAGTCGCTGCCGCGCTGCCTGCCGCCACTGATAAATACCGTATGGGAACCAGATGACAGACGTAAGCCAGAGCCCCAAACCAAGCGGCGGCAGCACAAGCAGCACCATCAACAGGGTCATGGCGCGTTCAGGACGCGGCAGATTGAGATCAAACTTTCCGGCCAGGACATCTTTGCCGCGCGGCGAATCCAGAAATTGCACGCTGTAAACAGCGCCGCCAACGGTGACACTGCATAAGGGGCAAATAAAGTTGCCGGTACCCGCGCATGTATTCACTGCCTTTTTTTCAGGGTGATAGGCACATACCGCGTCATCGGAAAGAGCCGGTTCACTGTACTCTATTTTCCGTGCGATCGGGCGAAACACCATCTCTATGGCTTCAACGCCGCAGAAGTTGCACCGCGAATAGACTGTACCCGAAGGCGTGGGCAGCGGCCGCATGGTACCAGTGCATCCTTTTACCGGGCAGTGCGGCCCGACCGGTGCTTTCACCACACCAGGCCGGGGCGGCTCCCCGGCACCCGCCGCCGGAGCGGCGCTCGCCGATGCCTCCGCGGTTAACACCCCTTGACCGTCCGCCGGCGGCTGAACTTCCACGTTGTCATCAACCATGCGCAATAATCCAAAGGGTGATCAACGGAGCTTAACACAACATCTTTCAGAGAAATGATACTCGAACCGTTTGCGGCCGCAAACGGGATTTTTAAGCGCGGCCTGGCGCGGATCGGTCAATTTTCCCAATTTGTGGTGAATAGCTCGCAAGGGGCAATATCAGGGCAATAGTGCGGCTGACGCGACTGTAAGTCTGTATACTGGCATGGAATTGATCGGTTTTACAAGAGGCGGCGTCCCCATGACTGGAAATAAGCTGCTAAGTTCTCCCCACGACCCGCACCCCGGTGAAGAATCGAATATCATCGCGCGGTGCTTTATTGATACATGGAGTTGCAAAGATAACGGCAGGGACAGGCTCACCTGGAGTCCCAAAGGGAAGCGGTAAATGGAGTGAGGTAATTTCCCATGAGCATTGTGCGGAAAAAGTATGCCCGGTTGTCAACAGGCGGGGTGATGATCCGGTGCTTCCACGGATGCGGGCCAATTTGGTCGCTGGTCATTCCTTTGTTTATAAGCGGCATTGCCGCTGCCGCCCAGCCGCTGAATATCGTAGACACTGCCGCGAAACCCAGTACTGTTTCCAAAAAATTCAGCGCGATGAACTGGTCCACTGATCTATTGGAGCAATCTGCACCGAGAAACGTCACGCAAACGGCATTCTGTCGTGAAATTAGCACGCCGGCATTTGTCCTGTGGATTCGTAACGCACCGGCGTCACTTTGGCGACATGTGGCGGAAAGTTCCGCTTATTCCGGCGGAGAGCATCAATTTGCAGCGTGCCAATTGCTTGCCTCCCAGGCGATGCCGGGGGAAACACTGGCATCGCTGAAAAAAAGTCTGGGCAAATGTACGTGGCTGTCCCGGAATCATATCTCGCGTGCGCAGCCGCCTGTGATGACCGCCGGCACACCGCGTTCGGCAATGGCGATACATCTGGGGCCCGCCGGAATAGTCTTCCTGGCATTTAACCAAGCTGTTTCAGCCGACGCGTTGTACGGGGCCCTCCATCATAAGAAAAGCAACATATCAACGATCGGCGTCACACTTGCGGCGGTTGGTTGGGGCGCGCCGGGCACAACGGCAAATACCCGTGGAAACGTGACACTTCGGCCGGCATTTTGGCTTTCGATGCCGGGCGGCGGACAAAAAGCGGTTGGACGGTCATTATCAGCATGGGCACAAACAGCTTACAGCCCCCGGTGGAATACGGTATCGGCATCCACCATTGCCGCACGGGTGTTTCTTACCATGCGCGTAAAGCCATGTGCACTCTGGCGGCGTATGGCAGATGACCGCCATTGTGCCCGGCGACAGAGACTGTGGGCCGCCGACAACTATCTGCTTTGCACGATTCGGCCGGGTGATTCACTAAAGCAAGCCGCCAAGGCGTTTACGGGCGCTCCGCGGCTTGAACCGTCAATGGTTGAATCCGTTTCCATGTTCGACTTTCCTCCTGTTCCATTTTTCAGGCGCGACTTGCTGCGGCGAGGTTCTTTCTATTACATCAATGATGTGTGTATATCCCTTAACGGATTTATGTCCGCCAAGCAGTTGCGGTTATCCTTACGCAATGAAGGGCGTCAGAAATGGCGGCACGTGCGTGTGGTGGGTATTGAGTGGGACGGCGGTCCAATTGGCGAAACGTACCGTACAATCTCCAACCCTGGCGCCGCCGGAACCAAAACCGTAGAAACTTCCAACCTGCATACCATCATCAATTTTAACGGCGGCAACGGGGCTAACCCGCATGGACGCATAATTTTTGACAGGGCTGGAAATTATTTTGGAACTACCACACGCGGCGGACCTAAAGGCGGCGGTACGGTATTCAGAATCACGCCGACCGGTAAACTTGCTACCTTAGCCACGCTGTCGAAGTCCAAGAGTGAGGATGTGCCTAATGGACTGGCAATTGACAAGAATGGTAATTTATTCGGCGCAATCTTTGGTCTAAACCGAGGTGGAAACGGCGGCATTTTCAAATTAACCTCAGCCGGCATTTTCACCGTCTTGGTGAGCTTTAATCGTAAAGATCGCATGGCCGGCCCATCGGGCAGCCCGCTTCTTGACAGTGCCGGCAATATCTATGGAACAACGGCGTTGGGCGGTGATTCATACTACCGGGGCGTCATTTTTAAGCTCACGCGAGCCGGGAAGTTGATGACATTGGTCAAGGTAGGTGACATTGGCGGTGACTTTCCGGAGGGGTGTATGGCTATGGATAAATATGGTAATTTATATGGTACAACATCAAGGGGAGGTATTCATACGGCCGGCGATCCGTCCGGTTGTGGAATGATTTTTAAGTTAACCCCGCACGATAAACTGATCGCGTTATTGAAATTTCGACAAAGTGATGGAGCGGATCCGAAGAGCGGCCTGATTATGGATCGACACGGAAATCTTTATGGAACAACATCCGAAGGCGGTATCCATAGTAATAATGTCGAGCGTACCGGATATGGGACGGTATTTAAATTCACCTCCTCAGGTAAGCTTATTACATTGGTAAACTTTAATGGTTATGACGGAGCCGCCCCGTTTGGTCGTCTGGCCAAGGCGCCGAACGGCGATTTGTATGGGGTAACTTCCTGGGGAGGTGCGTATGGCATGGGGACGGTCTATAAGATTGGAATGGATGGAAAACAGAAGGTTCTTGTCAACTTTAACGGTGTCAACGGAGCAGACCCTGAGGGTGGATTAACTTTTGATAAGGCCGGCAATATATATGGAACAACTTCGTGGGGCGGATCACATGGCAAGGGCACAGTCTTTGTGCTGCCCGTACACAAATGAGAACGGTAGAAAGTGACGCGCAAGACGGTCCCACCAGAAAGGCCGAAAGCACTGGCGGCGCATTGGGATTGGCAACACCCATGGTATACTTCCTTCAGCAGGCTTTGGATCAGGACCGGTGGCCGTTGAAGCCGCTTGGAAAACCGGGGGCGTGACTTCGTGAGTCGGCCGGACGGGCTATCCAAAAACAGGCCCGACGGCAATTACCCCTTCGAGCTTTAGTAGGCTCCACCGGGCGGGCCGTGGGCTGGCCAGATACGATCGCGGGCTCGAAGCCCATAAGCATAATCGACCGGCTCCGAACTAATCGGCCCTGATTCATCCCCGCGGTTTAATTACGAACCGTTATACCCGGTATGACAACGGATCAACGCTTTCCATTTTACACCCGCCGGAAGGCTATCCGTCGTCCGAGCCAGGGGCAACGGCAGCATGACGCCGCCGGTCGTTCCGCCGACAGCGATCCGACGCATTCAGCGGAATGCCGGGCAAATTTCATGGTTTGGCCTTGGCAGAATATCCGCCTGCGGCGTATACTGCTGCGTTCTAAATTTGGCGGCCCGGAGCAGTCTGAATGAAAAGCGAAGAACGGCACGAACTACAGCAAAATGACCTTGTCGGCAGCCTTGCCGGCCTGTACATATTCCTGCGTAAATACGGCGTTTACATTCTGCTGGTTGCAGCTTTGTGCGTACTGGCGGTGGAAGTTGTGCATATTCGGCGGCAGGCGGCGCAGGCAAAACTGCAAAGCGCCTGGATCGCCCTGCAAAATGCCGTTTCACCGCATCAATTGCAGACCACCGTATTGGATAAATACAAATTCCCCGCCGTTGACGCCCGGGCCTACGTAAAAATCGGCGCCATTTATCTGCAAGCGGCGGGCAATACTTATCTGGCGTCATCAAAGCGATTCAAGCCTACCCGCGCCCAGGCGATAGCCGGGGCAAAAATTGCGTTTAAAAAGGTAATTGCGGACTATCCGGGGCAGCAGCTTGCGGTTGTGCGCAGCAAGCTGGGGCTGGCACTGGCCTATGAAGACGCCGGCCAATGGGCCAAGGCCGCGACGATCTATCGTGCGTTCGCCCGCAAGGGGGCTACCGCCATGGAAAAATCCTTCGCCCCGCTGGCCGCGTATCGACTGGCGCACCTGTCCAACTGGCGGTCGCCGGTGCTGGCGGGTCCGGCGATTGATTTGTCCATGCCGAAGGCCGCCCCGGCCGCGGCAAAATCCGCGGCAACACAAGCAGGAAAATCGCCGGCCGCAGCGAGCATGCCGGCGACGACAGGCCGGTGAATATACGCGGCCGTCATGCGCCGTTCCAGGCGCCGCCGGATCATGGAGAGGCATTTTAGCATGGCAACGCCGTCCCCCGCCGATCTTTCCGGACTCACAATTCAGGCGTTTTTGAACGCCCTGGCGGATAAGACGCCCACGCCCGGCGGCGGCTCGGTTGCGGCCATTGTCGGCAGCCTGGCCGGTGCGCAATTACGCATGACCATTGCATATACCCTGGGCAGGAAAAAATTCGCCGCCGTTGAGCCGCTGATGCAGTCCACCGCCGAAGCCGTCGATCAAATTACCGCCGAATTTCTGCAGCTTATGCAACAGGATGCGGCCGCCTATGAATCGCTCGCCGGATATCTAAAAATGCCGCCGGAGCAGCGGACACAGAAAGCCGATTTTTCACGCGCCGCCCGACAGGCCATTGATGTTCCCCTGAAATGCGCCCACGCGGCCCGCCAACTCATTGATCATGCCGCGGCAATTGCGGATAAGATCAATCCCCATCTTATTTCCGATCTGGGTGTGGCTGTCAGCCTTGCCGGCGGCGTTCTGGCGTGCTGCGAATTAAACGTACGCGTCAATCTTCCCATTCTGCCGGACAAAAATGCGGCGGCCGCCTGTGCGCAGGAAATGCATCAGTTGCGGCGGCATGCCCAGGAAACGGCGGACCTGGTCGACCGGCAGGTACGTGTCATCATGCCGGCGGCGGATTGAGTTGCCGCGGCATCCGGCTATTATGACGGGATCATTTGAATGGTTCACTCCCCGGGCAAATCCAAACCGAATCAGCCGATGCAAAGCAGAATGCCGCGATCTTCCGCCGTCGCCGCGGCCGCACCGCCGGCGCCATGGGACGAGCACTTCATGTCCGCGGCCCTGCAACTTGCCGACAATGCCGCGGCCCACGGCGACATTCCCGTGGGCGCCGTGGTGGTGCAGCACAAGTCGCACCTGCCAAAAGCCGCCGGCGGCAGACCCGCGGATGCCATACCGGTCATCATCAGCGAAGGGGAAAATCGCCGCCAGCGCGATGCGGACCCCACCGCCCATGCGGAAATTCTGGCGCTGAAAGCGGCCGGTGAAAAGCTGGGGCGCTGGCAGCTCGCGGACTGTGATTTATATGTCACACTCGAACCCTGTCCGATGTGTGCCGGCGCACTGGTGAACGCCCGGATCGGCCGGGTCATTTTCGCCTGCACGGATCCGAAGGCCGGAGCCGTGGAAACATTGTTTAAATTAACCAGTGATCCGCGGCTGAATCATCGGGTGCAGTGGACCGGCGGCATCTGTGCGGCGCAAGCCGCGGCCGCGCTTAAAAAATTTTTCGCACCGCGGCGAAGAAAAAAACGCGCGGGATAGCGCACCTGAGGGGCGTTTAAATCCTGGATTCGACCGCATCAACAAGGCGGCGAACGGCCGCATCCACCGGACCGGAAAGCCGGCAACCGGCGGCACGCGCATGACCGCCGCCGCCGAACGCGGCACACACGGCATTGACGTCCACCCGGCCCTTGCTGCGCAAGCTGGCGCGAAATTTATTGTCATCCGCTTCGGACAGGCAGGCGGACACTTCCACCTCCCCCACGGACAGCGGCATATCCACCAGCCCCTCGGTTTGCCACGGCTGGACATGGCATTCCGCCATGTCGCTTTTCAGGATATACGTCATCGCCAATTTACCCGCGGAAAACCACTGCAGATGTTCCAGCGCCCTTTTCATCAGGTCCAGTTTGGAACGGCTTTCCTGCTGGGCGGTTAATGCATACACGTCGCTGGGCGATGCGCCGGCTTCGATTAATTCCGCCGCTAGCCGGTGGGTGGAGGCACGCACGGAATCAAACCGGAACCAACCGGTATCCGCAACAAGCCCCGCCAGCAGGGCGACCGCCGTCGGCGGATCCAGCGGCACATTCATCCGCCGGTACACATCCGCCACCATCTCCACGCAAGCGGGCACATCGGTATTGCGGACAAGAATCGCGTGCGGCAGATCACCGGTGAGGTGATGGTCCAGAATAATAATTTTTTCCGCCATGGTGCGGAGCAAATCCGCGGCAGGCTCCAGTTGCATGGGCGCACTGGTATCCACCACCGCTATTAAATCCATCTGCGGAAGATTGGCCCGGCCCCATTCCGGCGTGTAATCCGCAAAGCCGAAGCCCCCGTCCGCCAGCAAAAATTTCAGCGGAGCAGGTACGGCGGAAAGACTCACCAGCACAACCTTTTTTCCCAGTCCGGTTAAGAGCCGGCACAAGGCGACCTGCGAACCCAACGCATCGGCATCCGGACGAATGTGGGTGAAAACAGCGGCATGCCGCGCGGCTTTCAAGCGGTTGATCCAGGCCGTCATGGCCGTTGCAATGTCTGCGGTCATTGGGTCTCCTGTCTGCTTAAACATTTACGGCGGCGGCGGTCGGCGGCCCCGGCGGGAAAGATGACATATTGCGTGCCTTAAGTACATCGGAAATTTTACGTACATCGTGTGCTATCTGCCGACGAAGCGCCTCCGCATCGGCAAAAACCTGCTGATCGCGCACAAACATGGCGAACGCCAGATCCACCGTTCGGCCGTACAGGTCCTGGTCAAAATCCAGCAGGAACGCCTCCACCCGGCGCTGCTGTCCTTGAAACGTCGGATTAGTCCCGATGCTGACAGCCGCCTGACAGACAGTCCCGGCCGTTACCGCCCATCCGCCGTAAACCCCATCCGCCGGAATAAGCTGCGAGGTTTGCAGATTAACGGTGGGATAGCCAAGCAATCGCCCGCGCCGGTCTCCCTGTTCCACCTGCCCGCGCAGCGTGAACGGCCGGCCCAGCAGAACGGCGGCATCCTGCATGCGGCCATGGCCCACCAGCCAGCGAATCAGCGAGCTGCTGACATTCACCAGCGTTTGATCCGCCAGAGCCGCCTCCTGCGTGGGCACAACCATGGCCTTCCAGCCGAACCGCGCCGCATTTTCCATGAGCGTGTCAACCGTTCCGGCGGCGCCTTTGCCAAACGTAAAATTGGCACCCTCCACCAGGCAGCTGACGGCGAACTGTTCCCGGAGCACGCCGGCCATGAACGCCTCGGCCGTCATGTCCAGTAATTCCGCATTGGTGCGGTACAACACAACGGCATCGGGCGAAAATGATTCCAATGCCTCCAGTCGCTGCTCCAGCGTCATCAGCGGCGGCCGCGGGGCGGCGGGTTTTAAAATGTTCATCGGGTGCGGATCAAACGTCATGATCACGAACGGTCGATTGCGCTCCACGGCGATCCGCCGGCCAGCGGCCAGCATTCGCGCATGGCCCCTGTGGACACCGTCAAAATTGCCGATGCACATGACGCCGCCGCGCCATTGGGGTAAAAAATCGGCCGACGTGTGAATGACTTTCATTCCGGCAGTATAGTCGGGCGCATAAATTAATTTCAAATTGCCGCTATGCGGTTAAATCAGCATGGCCAGCGGATTTTCCAGTATACCCTTGAGCCGGCTTAAAAATTCCGCCGCCAGTGCGCCGTCGACCACGCGATGATCCGATGAGAGCGACAACGTCATGACCTGCGCCGGAACCACCTGCCCGTTTTTTACCACCGGTCGCGCTTCGGTTCCGCCCACGGCCAGAATTGACGCCTCGGGAGGATTGACAATGGCCTGGAATTCGCGGATGCCGTACATCCCCAAATTGCTTATCGTAAACGTGCTGCCGCCCATCTGGCCGGCCTTGAGTTTGCGGGTTCTGGCCAAGTCGGCAAGTTCCTTGATCTCCGCGGATATCTGCCGGATTCCTTTGGTTTGGGCGTCGCGCACCACCGGCACCACCAGCCCGTCATCAATTGCCACGGCGATTCCCAGGTGCACCGTCCCATGCTGCACAATGGCCGTGGGTGTAAAGCTCGCATTAATGGCCGGCGTCTGGGAAATGGCGGTGGCCACCGCTTTGGCGATAAAGTCCGTCACGCTGAGCTTCACCGGGGCAAGCTGCTCATTGGCCGCTTTGCGCAGTGAAAGCAGTGCGTCCATCTGCACATCAATGGATACATAAAAATGCGGAATTGTCTGTTTGGCTTCCAGCAGCCGCCGGGCAATGGTCTGCCGGATGCTGGACAACGGAATGGTTTTCGCTTCCAGAACCGCGACCGGTGCAGCTGCGGCCGATCGCTTCGCCACGGGGGCGCCGCCGGTGGATGCGGAAAGCACATCCCGTTTGATAATTCGACCGTCCGGACCGCTGCCTTGCAGGCCGGACAGGTTTACGCCCATTTCCTGAGCAATCTTTTTCGCCAACGGCGAAATACGCCCGGTCTGGCGCCCGTCCGCCGGCGCCGGGGCTGATGCCGCTGCGGGAGCCGGAGCGGCGGTTACAACCGGCGCGGGGGCCGGTGCGGGAATCGGGACAGCGGCCGGTGCGGATGTCGCTGGTGCTGCAGCTGCCGGCGCGGCGGCCTTCACCGAACTAGTCGCCACTCCTTTGGCCACCGCGGCTACATCCTCCCCCGGTTTGGCCAACACCACAATTAAACCGCCCACCGGAACTTTTCCACCTTCCGGGATCACGATTTTAGCCACGGTCCCGGCTTCAAACGCCTCCAGTTCCTGAGTCGCCTTGTCCGTCTCGACCTCCGCAAGGATGTCGCCGGGTTTAATCGCTTCATTTTCCTTTTTAACCCAGCGAACAAGTGTGCCGTCTGTCATGGTGTCGGAAAGCTTGGGCATGGTAATTTCAATGGGCATTTTGGGTCCTTTAATCGCCTTCTTCAGTCCGCGCATCGGACCGGAACATTGCTATAGTGTAGCCCGGTTTGGCCGGTACGTTAAGCGCCACGGCGACTTCGGCGGGTCGACCATCCGCCGCCGCGACTTTACAGAAGATCAAAGGACTCCAGCCTGCACTTTTGTTCCCGTTCATACATGGTCAATAATCTCTGCCGCAGGGCGCCATGGTCCGGCGCATAGGCGCTGAAATTCGCCGCCACATCCGTCAACAACCGCACCAGTCCGAAAAAATCATCCAGGTGAATCGTTTCCGCCGCAATATGCGCGCCGGCTGTCGGTATTGCCGCCGGGGAGTCCGCGTCGGCCATGTTGTGATAATTGCCCAGCGCCAGGCAAACCGCCGCAGCATCATACCCGAAGGCCGCAAACGCCGTTGAATCGCAGGTTCCGCCGTCCATCAACTGCCGCTGAAAGGCAAACGCGTTGTCCTGATCGGCAATCCCGCCGGCACGCATCGAAATAAATCGCGTCAGCGACGGGCTGAATGTCATTGTTTTATCCCCCACACGAATCACCGGCCCGCGTCCCTGAGGGGCATGCGGCATTGCCCGGCTGGTTTCAATGCCGATAACGGCACAGCCGGCGGGAATCAATTCGCGGACGGCCGCGGCCAGCGCGCCGGCAAAACCGACCTCTTCCGCCCGGGTCAGCAAAAGACGGACATTCGCCGCAACCTTCCCGTCGATCAACCGGTCAAGTACATACAGCCCCACCGCCGCGCCGGCGAGGTCGTCGCATACGCGGGCGGCAAACATCCGATCAAGGCAATGCGAATCGGGTAAAGCCCACATCCCTATGCTGCCCGGCCCAATACGCCGCACCTGCTCCGGCAGACATTCCGGCAGCCAGGCGAGCTTGGCGCGAATCGGCGACGTGCCGGAGGCGGCCTCCACCGCCGCCACCCGCGCCGGCAACCAGCGGCCCGCAGGCAGCAACGGCTGATCATGCGGCAATTTCAAGGCGGCGTCCGGCAGCCAGAATTGCACCTTGGCCCCGGCAAAACAGCTCGGTTTAACTCCCCCGCGAAAAATAGCCGTGAATTCGCCGTCCGCACCGCACGCCTCCACCAGGAAGCCGGGGTGATCCATATGGGCTTCCAGCACCAGTTCCGGCACATGGTCCGCCGCGGCGCGGTATAAAAGATGCAGATTGCCGACGGCATCCGTGCGCACCTCAATCGCGGATTTCCGCTCCGGGGATCCGGCCCAGTGCCGGATATACGCCACGACGTATGCTTCCGCATAAGGTGCGGTGGGAACATCGCACAGACCGGCGAGAATTGTCAGATCTTCGCTCATGGTGCTTGCGTTTCCGATGACTCGCCGCCGAGGTCGGCAGACGCAACCGGCGGCGGCTCGCCGGCGCCCGCGGGTGCGGGAATGGCCGGCATCTTGCGCCCCAGGCCGGTATCGCCGACATCGGCCGATACTTCCGTCAGCGGCTGACCGTCCACATTCTGTCTTACCAACAGATACATGATGGTGCTGCTGGTAAAGCCGAATGATATCACATACGCGCCCAGCAGGCTTACCAGTAAAAACAGCCAGAAGTAAAGCCCCATCGCCCCGATGTATTCACTCCAGTTCATCGCCCACCAGTTGATCGGCGGAACAAGACGGCTGAATCGCGGCGCCGCCCACATGCTGTCCAGTTTGCCTCCGCCTGTGTACCATCCGTGCGTCACACCGAAAAAGCTCATGCCCCATCCGGCAACGGCGTGGGTCGCAGACAGCAGCACAAACAGGGCGAAGGTAAGGAATAAATAGGTCAGCGCGCCGTAAATCAGCGAGCAGATGCTGTAAAACAGCAGTCGCCACGGCCGGGAGTACACATAGCTGAAACTGCGGCTGATGGCGTCAAACGAATCCGAACCTTCCACCGCCAGCGTGGGATAAATAAGCGTCGCCCCGCCCAGCAGCCCCAGCACCATCAGCATGATAATCAGGCCGCCCAGCAGAAATACAACAAATCCGAACCCGATCAAAATTTCACCCAGAATCGGAATCGCGCCGGCCATCGCGATAACACCGAATGCCAGTGACGTGCCGGCAATCGTGGCCAACGGCAGCAACGGTGCTTTGATAAACGACCCAATATGCGCCCGCACAAACCGAATGACCGGCCGGATCTCCGGATCCTGACCGGCCAGCTTCAACGCCGAATAGCGGCAAATGAAGGCCCCGGCAAATGCAATCGCCGCAAGGCTTATCCCCAGAAACACCAGCAAACTCACGATATATCCGGTGCGGCGGAACAACAACACCACCGCACTTTCATGGGCGCCCCGCTGCATGGGAGCGGTGCCCAGAATAAGCCACTCCGGCACCGTGACAACCATATTAATCAGGCAACCCGCCACCGTATCGGACTTCCATACGCGATGCACGGAACCCGGCGCCACGGCCAGTTGCAGCCGCCACACCGGCGCCCTGCCGGAACCGTCGCCCTGTGCGGCCGTTGAATTCCCCTCCGGCGCCACGCGAATGATGCCCAGTGCCGCATCCAAAAGCCGCGAAAACTTCAGACATTCAAAGCGCATCGCCGCGTCAAAAATCCCCCGTCCGACGGTATGCCGCAGCGCGTTCATTTGTGCCAACAGCATTTTGGCTGCGCGTTGCCGCAGCTTTGAGGGCCTCACGGTGCTGCCGTCGGCCGCGGTGGGGGTAATCTGATAACTGTCCGCGACGCTGCGCTGAAACTGTTTTTCAAACGCCGCCCGGAGTGAGGCATAGGCCGCCCGCGGATTGCGGCTTTCAGCGGCGATCTGCGCCGAGGACAAATTACCGGCATAGGTATCCAGCACCTGCGTTAACAACTGCCCGCGGTTATCCTGAGCCTGCAGCACGTAGTGCCGATAGTCGGCAGCTTTCATGGATTGAAATGTACTGATTTCCCCGGAAATAACCTGCGGACCCCATATGCCGTCAAAAACCCGCCCCGCCGTGTAAATGCAGACAACCGCCAAAAGCGCCGCCAGCCAGTTCGCCGGTTCTATCGCCAGACGAAACGCACGAAACAGGCGGCAAAAACCGAATCGCGCCGGCCAGTCCGCCTGCCCGCAGGTCACGAGCTCCGCGGACGGCGTTGGGGATGAAACTGATGATTTCTGCGTCATGGCCGCCTATGGTAACAGGCCCGCGGCGGCAGCAAAAGCCCTCCACCGGGCGGGGTTGCCCGGCCGCCGTACAACCAGCCGCGTAAGGGCCGGCACGCGCGGCGGCGCATGATCTGCTTACGCCATTGGATTCTGCGCCCAGCCCAATTTGCGCGCCAGCATATTCCAGTGAGACAATGCCGGATTCTCCACCAGCCGCAGGGCATGCGCCGAACGCCGGACAATGATGTGCTGCCCGGCGGCCAACGGCCGATTCACCTGCCCGTCAAAACTGACCATCGTCCCCGGATTTACCCGCGTGGCGTCAATTCGCACCACCCCGTCGGCGGACAGCACCACCGGACGAAAGGACAGCGAGTGGGCGCAAATCGGCGTGACCACCAGCGCCGCCAATTCCGGTGAAATCAACGGCCCGCCCGCGGAAAGGTTATATCCTGTTGATCCGGAAGCGGTGGACACGATCAGTCCGTCCCCGCGAAAACTTACGGTCGGTTGGCTGTTGAATGAAACCCGCATGTCCAGCATACGAAACGGCAGACCGGCGTTAAGCGCCACATCATTCAATGCCGGACAGGAAAAAACGCTGCGGTCCGGCTCGCCGGGTGACGTTCCGGCTTCCCATATCACGCCTTCCAGCATCATGCGCTGCGTTTCCGGTGCGTTGCCGGATAAAATTAAATCCACATTCCGCCCGAATTCCTCCATGGAAAATGCGGCCAGATAGCCGAGTTTTCCGAAGTTGATTCCCACAATACGGGCATGAATGCCGGCGATAAACCGCGCCGCCTGCAGAATGGTGCCGTCCCCGCCGAAAATTACCAGAATATCCGGCTTAAACGCCTCCAGTTGTGCCGGCGCGGCCGGTTCCATGACCTCCAACGCCCCGCAGTTCCGATGACTTTTCAGCAATTCCAATACATGGCCCGCGGCGCTCACGGCGTCCGGCTTGGTGGAATTGGCTATTAATCCGACTCTCATGCAGCGTAAAATACCCGCACCGGCTTTCCACGGCCAGCCCTGCCGTCGGGCCGCCGGGCCGATATAATATCGGGAACCGAGCCGGCGGGCTGCCGGGCGCGGCTGAAGACCGTCCGGCGGCACGGTCCGCTGTGGACGGCCGCCGTGCAATTTGAACTTGATAGATGAGGTTGTTCGCCATGGCTGGAACACCGCGGGATTATTATGACATTTTGGGTATCGGCCGAACCGCAAAGCCGGAAGACATCAAGTCCGCCTATCGTAAGCTCGCACGCAAATTCCATCCGGATGTCAACCGGAATGACAAAGCCGCCGAATCCCGCTTCAAGGAAGTTCAGGAAGCTTATGACATCCTGAGCGATACAAAAAAACGACAGGCCTATGACCAGTTCGGCCATGCTGGCGTCAGCAGCGCCGCCGCGAGTGAAGCCGCAGCCGCGGCTGCGGGTGGCGGCGGCGGGTTTCGCTATCAACGACCCACCGGCGGCGGCGGCGCCACCATGGACTTCGGTGAAATCGACCTTGATGATATCTTCGCCTCATTCGCCCGTGGCGCCGGCCGGGGCCGCGGGCGCGGCCGCACCCAAACCTCGACCGTACCCGATCAGCCGCCCGCTGCGGATATCATTCATCACGTCACACTGACCTTTGAACAGGCCGCACACGGAACCAGGCTGGACCTGCGGCTGGATACCATGGGGCGGGCTGGTTCCGAGACCCTGAGCATAAAAATCCCGCCCGGTGTGGAGGAGAATTCCAAAATCCGCGTGCGCGGCAAGGGGCAGCCTGCAGCCGCCGGAACCCGCGGCGACCTGATCATTATCACGCACATTACCCCGCACGATTATTTTACACGACAGGGCAAAGATATTATTCTCGACCTGCCCGTATCCCTCACCGAGGCCGCCTCCGGCGGCACCGTGCGGGTGCCCACGCTTGGAGACCCGCTGGATGTGCGCATCCCACCCGGTATCTCCAGCGGGAAAAAACTGCGCATCAAGGGCCGCGGAATAGCTTTACCGGATGGCGCCAAGGGGGATCAACTCTGCCGGGTATTGATCCAGCTTCCGCCCGACCTTACCGAAGCCCAACGCCAATCTCTGGCCGCCGTCGATGCGGCGCACCCGCACAATCCCCGGGAAAATACGGGATGGCGGATATGATCCGGCGGACGAATTTATAATCCCGCGGGAGTATGCAATGGGATTTTTCTTGCGAGTTGCCGCATTGGCTGTCCTGATTTCCACGGTTGTCGCCGGGGCGCCCGCCTCCGGCGCCGTCCCGACCCAACGCGCCGCAACGACAACTGCCGCCGGTGTTGCAAAGCACCACCCCCAACGGATGGTGACCCTTCTGGGACTGACAATAGGCGCGGCCCTGACGTTGATTGTAGCGGCGGCAATTCTCAGCCTTTTACGCGCCGCACGCCGATTGATCATCGGAAAAGAACTGAAGCATGAAAAAACGCCCTACGTGGACGCATGGAAACTTGCCGGCAAAAGGCTCCGACCGCCCACGGAAAAGCGCAACAACGATGAACTTTCGGATTCGCCTGACCCGTAGACACAGACTGATTAATCGCCCCGCCGCGAACGCAAAAGTCACACCACGGCTTCTTCATCCGCCATGCGCACCGCTTGGATAAAGCGCTCCATCAGCAAGGCGTCTTTTATTCCCGGCTCACCGGCGGTCTCCACCCCGCTGGAGACATCCACTCCCCACGGCTGCACGCGGAGAACCGCATCACCGACATTTTCCGCGTTTAGTCCTCCCGCCAGAATCATCGGCGGCAGGCTGTCCATCCGTCCTTCGGCTGCCGCTTCCGCCAGCCAGGTCCAGTCAAATATCTGTCCAGTTCCGCCAATTTTGTCCGCGGCGAACGTATCAAGCACAATACCGTCCGGATGATAACCCAGTGCCTCCACATGATCGGCAATTCGCAGAATGTCCGCCAATGAACCGATGCGCAACACCGGCCACAATTTGCAGGGCACCCGCCGGGAAATGGCGGCGACGGCGGGGCCGAACCCGCGCACCGCGGCCGCATCACCATATAACTGCAGATGTGTGATCTGCGGTGAGGCCAGCACCGTCTGCAAGCCCGTGACACCGCCGGAGTCCGGAATATGGATCAGCGCCGCCACACCCGCGGTCTGCGGAAGCGCCGCCAGAATTTCCGCCGCAGCGGCAGCCGTCAATTTTCGGGGGCCGCCGACAAAATTCAGGCCCACGGCACCCGCCCCGAAATTCATGGCCTGCTGCGCGTCGACAGATCTGGTGATACCGCAAATTTTAACAAATGTGGATCGCATGACCGCAGTGTAGCATATTTGGACCGGATGGGTAACAAGCTCGCGGCGGAAGTGCGATTCTACCCAACGCGCCGCGAATTATTCCAGTTTTAGAATAATCTGTTGCCCGTCATACACAATCGCGGCATCCTGTTTTTCCAACTCCGCCCCGATTCCGCGCCCGGCCGCGCCATCATAATTTTTCGGTTGTGACGGAGAATCATGCCGGGAAATTCGCCGTTCCGGCGCCCCGGCGGAAAAAATTCCTTTTCCCGCGGATACGGAGAGCCCGCCAGGGTAAAAGGTGTTTGATCCCCATGCTGCCGGCACGCAATACCTCCAGTCCTGAACAACTCCGTCAATAGTGCCGCGCCCATTTTTTTATTGGATATTTCCGGCAAAAGCCGCGACAATGCCGGTATGAGAATTTTGTCCGCGATCGTATATCGCATGACGCCGATAATCGCCCGCTTCCACCGGCCCCGCCCCGGCCGTGCTGCCGCGTACGGACTGCCCGCCGCGATCAGCGCCCTTTTGCTTTTGGCCGGATGCTCTTCGGCGCCAACCGCGGCGCGGAGCAGCGTCCGGACATGCAAAGGTTCGGCAACCATTGTCACCGTTGACCCATACATGCGCGACGCCCGCGCCCGCTGGAGCGGCCGCACCATCACCCTGTGGTGGGACCGGACAACGGTATTTTACCGGCAGGGCAAACGCATTGCCGCCATCCCGGCAAAACCCGGCCAAAAAATGAATTTCGACGGCCTTCTGGCGGATGGCGATATCTATCTGGGAAGGGCATGGGTCGGCCCGCCTCCGCCGCCATTCGGCGGTCTGCAGCCGTTTATTCAGCAGGGCCGCTGGCCAAAGAGCGTGGTTAAACCCAAAAAGCTCCCGCCCGGAAAACTGGTTTCACCCGGATCATCCGCCGGTGTTCCGCAATCGCTTCGACAATAACACCGCGGCAATAGCCGCTTAATCGGTTTCCCGCAGGCTCAGCCGCCGGTATCTTCGTCCGCCGGCCTGTCCTCCGGCACGGTCGCCCGCGCCTGCAGCTCGGCTTTCGCCGCATCTTCACGATCCGCGGCGAGGTTCGCCGCCTTCATAGATTCCCAGTCTTCCATGCTTATCAGCACATCGCTGGCCTGGCTGCCCTTGTATGCTCCCACAATACCCGCCGCCCGCATCTGATCCACAAGCCGGCTGGCGCGGGAATACCCTATCGCCAGCCGATGCTGCAGCAGGCTTACCGAACCGCGGCGTGATTCCACGATGATCTTCACTGCGTCATCAAACATCGGATCTTTTTCCGCTTCCGTCAGCCCGGTCGGCGCGCCCAGCTGCATAAGTTCCGGATGGAACTCGGGTTGGGCGATGTCCCGCAAAAATGCGCATACGTGTTTAATTTCCGAATCATCCACATACGTGCCCTGGCCGCGCAGCAGATTGCCGCCCGTCGGTTTGAGCATCAGCATGTCACCCTGCCCCAGCAGCAACTCCCCGCCGGATTGATCCAGCATGATCCGGGAATCAATCCGCGCCCGCACCTGGAAACAAATGCGCCCCGGCATATTGGATTTGATTAATCCCGTCACCACCTGCGCTTCCGGACGCTGCGTGGCCAGAATCAGGTGAATGCCCACCGCTCGCGCCTTCTGGGCGATGCGCACAATATGCCCTTCCACTTCCTTGCTCGTCATCATCAAATCCGCGAGTTCGTCGATGATGATCACGATGTATGGAAGATGAAATGGAAGCCGGGCCTCTTCCTCCGGACTCGTCGGCTCAAACTTCCGGATGATCTCCTCCCGCGACAGCTTGTTGTAATCCCGGATATGCCGCACGCCCCCCGTGGACAGCGTTTCATACCGCTCGTCCATTTTCTGCGTGGCCCATTCCAGCACGCTTTCCGCCTTGCCCATGTCGTCGATAATCGGCGTCATCAAGTGTGGAATATCCCGGTAATCCTGCATTTCCACCATCTTCGGGTCTATCATGATCAGTTTGACATGGTCCGGCCGCTGCGTAAGAAGCAGCGTCATGATGATGGAATTAATGCATACGGATTTGCCAGACCCGGTGGTACCGGCAATCAGCAGGTGCGGCATTTTCGTCAGGTCTTCAATCAGCGGATTGCCCGACACATCCTTGCCCAGGCACATCGGCAGCGCCATCTGCGAAAGCGGCTGGTGCCCAAGCTGCATCAGCTCTTTCAATCGCACCTGATCGCGATCCATGTTGGGCACTTCAATGCCCATCGTGGCCTTGCCCGTAATGTTGTCAATGCACCGCACCGGTGGGCTCATTAGCGCACGGGATATATCCTTGGACAGCCGCACCACTGCGGAACTCTTCACCCCCGGATCCAGTTCCAATTCATACAAAGTCACCACCGGGCCGGTGTCAATCGCCACCACCTTGGCCTGCACCCCAAAATGATGCAGCGACTCTTCCAGCACGCGGGCCTTTTCACGCACGCGCTGCTCCTGACCTTCCGTATTCGAAGGCTCCGGCTCCGTTAACAGGTCAATGTCCGGCAATCGATAATTGCCCAAATCCTGCTTTTGCGGCGGCGGCGCCTTGAATGGCAGCAGCGGCTCCGCCGAGGCCCGCGGCCGGCGCACCACCGGTTCGGCGCGCGGCAATTCCGCAGGTTCCGCCGCTTCACCCTGTTCGCCCTTCGCTTCCGACTCCTTCGCCGCTTCCTCCGGCGGCAAAACCGGCGGAGACGGGGCGGGTATGGGCGGCAAAATGGCTTCTTCCACGGCCGTGCCCGTGCCGCTGTCCACCGGAGCCTTGATTGATACCGCCGGACGCGGGGCCATCTTCACCAGCGACCGCATGGGGTCCAGTTTGTCCCCTTTTTTCTTTCCCTTCGCCGGACGCGTGAACAGCCAGTTGAACAATTTGGCGACCATGGCTGTGGTGATTTCCCACGCCGCGCCCGCCGCCTGATTGGATTTTTTGGCGATTTTTTTCCGCGGCAACCGGCCCCATCCCGCCATCATCACCGCCGGTACAGCCAGCAGAATCTCATCCGCCGCCAGCAAAAGGCCTATCGTCAGGCCCAAAAGCAATATAAGCATGGATCCAACATGCGAAAATTTAACTGTCAGGAAATGCGCAATCCCCATTCCCAGCAGGCCGCCGGCGCCTTCCGGCAATTGCGCGCCAATGCCCGCCATCGCCGTCAATCCACTCCCCACCGCCACCAATACAGCGCCCCCCAGCAGACGAAACGCCATCTGCGTCACATTCCCCCCTGCCGTCCACACAAACAACGTGCAGCACAGCATGATCACCGCCACCCATGCACCCGGCCCGATGTAATTCATCAATAAAAAGGCCAGCGTCGCACCCACCGGTCCGCACCAGTTCATGGCATGCGCATGACCCGAAAAATAGCTTGGCGAACTCGCAAGATAGGTTGGATCGGAAACGTGAAAGGAAAGCAGCGCCAAGGCTGTAAATATCCACGCGACCCAGCCCAGCGGCACTAAACTTAACCGCAGTACACGCAAATGCCTTGGTGATGCCTTGCTGGCCATTGCGACCCTCGACTTCCAATGTCACGGCTTCGCGGCCGGCATCCAATTGCCGGACCTCAATGCTTGCCTATTGTAGCCCAATCCACGCTGTAAAGCATCCTGATGCCCGCGGCCGCCGTCCAGTTGAAACTTTAGTGCAGCCCGCTTAATTTGTGCCCCACCGCCGCTTTTGAATCCGTGGCAACTTCATCCAGCTTACGCCGGTTAAGACCCCCGGCATTCGCCGCCGATCTATTTGGAGGTTCCCTCATGCGATGAATAAGACAATGAATCTGATGGCCATTCCCCCACCCATACCAAAGGAAACTGTCTGTTGGAAAGCGCCGCCGATCACGACATCAGCCACTCCGCAACCATTCCGCCCACGGCGACCGAAATAGTGCCGCGAACGTCCGGTAAAAAGCTCGCTCTCGTCGGCGAGCTTGAATGCCCGAACGTCGGCAGTTTCACCCCGTGCATGTCCGCCCCGCCCATTGGCCACGCCAATGGCAGCAAGCCGGAAATACGACTATGTGTCGATTATTCGCCGCTCCACAAGACGAAAAGACCGCATTTCCAAACCGTTTCGGACAAGTTGCCAGCCTGTTGTGGTGAACCTGCACGCGGCCGCATAAGTTGCCGATCTTTTCCTTGCCGCTACCGGTGGCACGGACTCTGAGAGCCTGTTTGAAAAGTTTATAGAAGATTTGGAAGAACGCCGATAACGATAAGATGAAAAGGAATTCGTACCCTACTGACCTCACGGATGAGCAGTGGCTATTGATCGCGTCGCAGATTCCACCTCAGAAGCACGGCGGCCGCCCGCGCAAGGTGGATATGCGGCAGGTGGTCAACGGCCTGTTGTACCAAAGTCGCACCGGCTGCCAGTGGCGGGCGTTGCCCAACGACTTTCCACCGTGGAGCACGGTGGCCTACTACTTTTACCGCTTTCGTGACGATGGCACTTGGCAGTTGCTTCATGACCGGCTGCGAGAGCGGGTTCGGGTGGCTGCTGACAAAGCGCCCACACCTTCGGCGGCGATCATTGACAGTCAGTCGGTCAAGACGACGGAAAAAAGGGGGGCTGCTGCGGGTACGATGCCGGTAAAAAGATCAACGGGCGCAAACGTCATCTGATTGTCGACACGTTGGGAATGATCTTGGCGGTAATGGTGCATGCGGGCAGCGTGCAGGATCGCGACGGAGCCAAACGAACGCTGCGTAGGCTCATGGGGCGGTTTCCCCGTCTGAGCCTGATCTGGGCCGACAGGGGTTACGCCGGACGACTGGTTGTCTGGGCCGCGTGGCTGGCAGACTGTTCGACCACATCGCGCCACCCATCTGAATGCGGTATTCCCCACACCCCGAACCAATTATCCCGAATGCAAACCACGCCGGATTAATGAAAATAACCGTCCGGCCAGCGCCGCAGCCAACGGGGTTCGTGATTGTGAACGGGAAATTCGCCCGGCGCCTGTAGACTCAGGCGTTCCAGAAGCGAGCCTTCCTGCAGGTACAAATTCACCCGGGCATCCAGATAATTCACCACCGCCTGCGCTTCGGCAAGCCGCGCCGCCAAAAGATTGCTTTGTGCCTGGGCCACCAGCAACGAGGTGCTCTCGCCCACGCGAAACTGTCCAATCGTGGCCCGCAGCGCCTCGGCCTGGGCAATACGCGTGGCCCGCGTCGCGGCGATCTGCTGATAGGCCGTCCGGCAGTTGATATAGCCCGAGCGGACACTCAATTGCACCGTCTGCACCAGATTGGCCAACGCCGCTTCATCCTGATCACGCGAAAGCTCCGCCCCCTGATAATTCGCCTGGGCGGTACGGTTAAATATCGGATAGCTGCCGTTGATTCCGCCCACCACGGAAAATCCCTGCCCATTCAACCGATCCACAGTCCGGCTGAATGCAGCCGCATAACCGGTTTTTCCCAGGGTGATGAATAAATCAAGCTTGGGCAGCAGTCCGTTACGCGTCTGAATAACCGATAAATCCCCCTGCTGAATCTGCAGTCTGGATTCGTTGATCACCGGGCTGATTTGCATAGCTAGCGCCGTGTGCAGCTTCAGCGCGGATAAACCATGCGTGGGTACATACGGCTTGTTAAGAAGCTTGATTTTTGCATGCCAAAACGGGCTGCCCGGCGGCATAATCTGTTCCAGCAGGTTCAACCGCGCCACCTTCAGCGCGCCGTCCGCCGCCAGAAGTTGCTGATCCGTCACGGCGGCCTGCGCCACCGCCGCCGGCAGTTCGGACTGCGCCGTGCGCCCCACGCGTATCAGTTCCCTGGTCTGGTGCTCCTGCTGCAGGGCGACATTGTATGCGTCCGTCAGAATCCGCACATTCTCCCGGGCCAGAGCCAGCGCCCAGTAATTCGTCACGATTTGCGCCACGGTGGAAATGGCCAGCCCGCGCAGCTGATAGTCGGAAATTGTTTTCCCGATCTCGGCCTGGTGAATCGCCGCCAGGTTCACCTGCAGGCTCGCCCCCTGCAGCAGCGCCTGCGTCACACCCACCGAAACATTGGTGCTTGCCGACTGCCCCCCGCCGCTGTTGCCCATGTCGGACGATGCATTGGCGGAAATCGCCGTGCCCGTCGGCAAATTTTCCGAAACTCCCACCTGACCGGAGCCTGAATCACTGTTGCCATAACCGCCGGAACCCGGCGTGCGGTTTCGCCCCACCTGCCCGCCGAACGTAAGCTGCGGATCAAATGCGCCGCGCTGGGCCTCAATCTGAACCTGGGCAATGGAAGGCGAAAACCGCTGCACCACCAGCGCCGGATTATTCGCCAGCCCCATGATCAGCGCCTGCTGCAATGAAAGCGACAATAACCCAGTCCCCGCGGGAAGGGTTGTGACTTTGCCGTCCGCGCCATGTTCCACCACGCTCATCTGCGTGCCCGCGGCCGCATCGGCGCCGCTGGCATCCTGCACAGCCTGATGTGCGGTGGCCGCGGCTATATAGTTTTGATAACCTCCGGCATCAATGCTTTGGCATCCGGTCACGGCCAGAGCCGCCGCCGTCAGTATCACCAGGCCGCTGCGCCGCAGTTCGCCGATTTTCCGTCTTATGTCCCCGCCCGTGACGTGCCCGCCGGCCGCCGGCAACCGGTTCACTTTCATGGATTTCGCGGCTGCTGGTGGAAAAAACGCCCGTTTACTCATAACGAAGTGCCTCAATCGGATTGAGCTTGGCTGCCCGCTGCGCCGGATAGTAACCAAAAAACAGGCCTATTCCGGCGGATATGCTCAGTGCCAGCACCGCCATCGACGGCTGCACCTGGCCGGAAAAATTACGGAAGTGAACGTAATGCGCCGCCGTAACACCCGCGGCCACGCCGACCAACCCTCCCAGAATACTGATAAGGGCCGCCTCCACCAGAAATTGCCGCATGATATCCCGTTCCCTTGCGCCAATCGCCTTGCGAATGCCGATTTCGCGGGTCCGCTCCGCCACCGTCACCAACATGATATTCATGATACCGATGCCGCCTACCAGCAGTGAAATCCCGGCCACGGAACCCAAAAACATGGTAAACGCTCCGCCTATCCGGTTGGCCATGCGCAACACCTGCAGCTGATTGGAAATCCAGAAATCATCCTCATCGCCATAAATCAGACTGTGCCGCCGCCGCAACAGTGTTTCTATTTTTGCCTGCACCGGATCAAGATCCGCGGCATGCTCCACCTGAAGATCAATGTGATTCAGCGCCACGGACCGGCCCAGCAGGTTGGTCATCGCCGTGGTGTACGGTATCAGCACCTGATTATCCGGGTCAAACCATCCATGGCGGCCCTTGGGCACCAGCACTCCGATCACCTGAAACCGCACGGTACCAACCGTTATTTTCCGGTCCAGCGGATCCTGTGACCCAAAAAGGCGCTCCGCGGTTTCAGGTCCTATAACGGCAACGGATGCCATGTCGCGCACATCAAAATCCGTAAAATTGCGACCTTCCTGAATTTTAAAGCTGTGAATGTGTATCCACGTGGGCGCCACACCAATGGTGTTGCAATTGGTGAAATTGCCGCCCCATTTCACCGGCTCATTGCTTGCCACCACCGGCGAAACCGCCTTTACACCTGGAATGTTCAAAATGGCTATCGCGTCGGAAATGGACAACGGATCCGGAGATCCGTTAAGCACCGACGGCAGCTTCGGGTTATGCGGAAACACCGTGATGGTGTTCTTTCCCATCCGCGATACCCACCCAAGAATGTGCTGCTTGGCGCCGTTTCCCAGCGCCATCATCGCGATCACCGCGGCAACGCCGATAATCATGCCCAGCATCGTGAGAATGGCGCGAAGCTTGTTCGCCATCATGCTCCGCAACGCAATTTTTATCGTCGTCCAAATCAACATAACACGTCCAACCTGCTCATCCAACCGCTTTGAAACCTGGAATTAATGGCGACCCGGCGACCACATGCTATTGACCGCGGACTCGTGCACCAGCACCTTCTGCCCCAGTTTCAATCCGCTTACCACCTGCCAACTCACATCATTCCGCTTGCCCATCGTCACCACTTTGGGCTGCTCGGATCCATTCTTGCGTATCACCGTCACCATATCCTGCCCGCGGTTGATCTCCACGGCCTGCAGCGGAATATAAAGCACGTTCGGCAGCTTGTCGGCGAAGATATTCACATTCGCCGTCATACCCGGCTTCAGCAACGCCTTGTCCTTGCCCAGGACTTCTATTTTAACCTGGAATGTCACGATATTGCTGCTCGATGCCGTCGTCGTTCCGCTGGCGCTCGCCTGATCCTGCTGCGATACCGGCGCCATCAGCACCACACGGCCGCGGAACACCCTGCCCGGCGCTCCGGGCGCCGTCACCTCCACCTTGTCACCGATCTTAATATGGTTGATATCGCTTTCATTCACCGTTGTATTGATGAATATCCGTGAAAGATCCACTAGGCTCATGATCGTCGTGCCGCCGCCAACGTTCGTCAATGCCGACGCGATAATCTGCCCGGGTTGAACATTCACATCGGACACCACGCCGGAGATCGGCGCCGGCACTTTGGTATAAGACAAATTCGTCTTCGCCTGCTTGAGCTGGCTTGAACTGTTAAGCACATTTATTTCCGCCAACGCCACCGCGTTTTTCTGCAGTTTCACCTGCAGCGCCTGGGTTTTAAGCTCATCAACCGCCACCTGCGCCAGCCGCAGCGTCTGCTCATCCCGCACCAGCGTGGTTTTGTCATTGTCATAGGTTTGGCGCGGCGCCAGGTTTTCCTTAAGCAGCGTCTTGTCCCGCTGCAGGTTCAGTTTATCGTTGGCCACCTGCGCCTCGTCGGAAAGGACATTGGCACGGTCCGTCTTGCCGGTCGTCACCAAGTTCAGTTTCGCCACCTGGTAATTCAATTCCGCGGATTTGAAGTTCAGCTTGGACTGGGTCAACTGCTGGCTGGCCACATCCCTCGCCTGCTTCTCCAGCGTCGGGTCAACCTCCAGCACCAATGCACCCTGTTTCACCGGCTCGCCGATCTGGTAGGGCAATTTTGTTATCTGTCCGCCCGCCTGGCATTTGATCTGGACCGTAAGATTCGCCTCCACGGTCCCCGTCGCGTACACGTGAACCGAAAGCGTCCCGCGCTGCACCACCGCCGTGTGCGGTTTGGGTATGTCGGCCGCCGCTGCCGCCGCTTCATGCTGCTTGTACGCAACAAGCCCGGCGCCGCCGCCGATGATGATCACACCCAGAATTATCCAGCCTTTTTTCTTCATTCAATCGTATCCTCATAGCCGCGTCCGCAAACCCGGCTCTTGATGTTCAATTGTCAATCACGCTAAACCGCCGCCAGTGTCGGCGCGCGCCGCGCGGCTTTACCGTGCTCCACCGTGGTCAGTATTTTACCGTCGCGTATCTGCACCTCATGGTGGCAGTGCCTCGCCACTTCATGATCATGCGTCACCATGATAATGGTTCGCCCCTGACCATTGAGAGTATGAAAAAGCTCCAAAATTTCCTGTCCCACACGCGAATCCAGATTCCCCGTCGGCTCGTCCGCCAGCACAATCGCCGGATTCGTCACCACTGCCCGCGCAATGGCCACCCGCTGACGCTGGCCGCCGGAAAGCTGATTAGGTTCGTGCCGCATCCGATCCTTCAGTCCCACCAGTTCCATCGCATGCTCCGCGACCTGCCGCGCATCGCGCCGGCTCGCATAAAGCAGCGGCAGTTCCACATTTTCCAGCGCGGACAACCGCGAAAGAAGATTAAAATTCTGAAACACAAAACCAATATAACGATTGCGAATGGCCGCCAGCCGGTCTCCGCTTAACCGCGACACATCCTCGCCCGCCAACCGGTAAGACCCGGAATCCACCGTATCCAGACAGCCCAGTATGTTCATCAGCGTTGATTTACCGCTGCCCGAAGGTCCGGTAATCGCTATCATTGATCCGGATGTCACCGTCAATGACACCCCGTTGAGCGCCATCACCACGCCATCGCCGATTTCATAGCGTTTGACCAAATCGGTCACCGCCAGAATTTCTTCATTTTTCGGTGGTGAAAATGAACCAGTTAATTCCATGATCGCTTAATCTTCTACCGAATCTACAGACTATGTCCGCGCCTTGCCGTTCTTTTAACGCATGAAACGGCCAAAGGTTGCAATTTCAGTCCGAAATTACATCACATGTTTATCTTAGGCGGAAATTCGGAATTTTTCATCCGCTTCCGCCCCCGGTATGCTTATTTATTCTTTGCCATTCGCACATTTTGCGCAAATACCTCCGCCTCCGCCGGCTGTCTGCCGCACTCAACACTGTTTTCGCACGGCGGCGTATTCCGGCATTTTACGGCGCCAGGAAAATATCCTGTGCGGATGCCGGCTCCTCGTAACCGGTGTAATGCGTGCCCACCACCGTCTGGAGCGTATAAATATTATCGTGCGCCGGGCCTACCAGCGGCGAAGCCACCCACCGCACACTGCCGTCATCACACAAAATATTTTCGCCCGCCTCATTATGGTTGAAAGAATTTTCCTCCGGATCAACCGCGGCCCGTCGCGCAAACAACGGGTTGGCATCCGCGAATATCACCACATGCCCGCCCCATCCGAACCGGTGATGCCATTTTCCCAGTTCGTCAATGTAACTGTAACTGATTTTGCGGAAATGCCCCCGGATGTCCGCCGCATGTTCCGTTGTCGGGCATATCAATTCGCCCCACGAAACATACCTTGCGCCTCCCTCCAGCAGTGGGGCTATATTCGCCGCATTACCGTCCCGCGTTAAGCTCGGCACACCGCTGCGGCCGCCCGGACCCGGCAGCCAGTCCGCCGCCACCACCGGTGTAACGCTTGGTAAAAAGCCCGAATTCGCCGCCGCATATTCCCGAACTCCCGCCGCAATATTCGTCAAATTAGCCGCACACAATGTACGCGCCGCATGCTGCCTCGCCCGGCCGATCCCGGCTATCAGCACCGCCATCACCAAACTTGCCGCCACCAGCATCGCCGCCAATTCCATCTTTCGCTCATTCCAGCCGATTCGCCACCGCGACTTTCGATGGCCGGCCGTCCGGAACGTTCCTCCGCCGCCGGCCGCGGGCAGCGCCACCCTGCGCTGATGGATCCGCGCCATCGTGCGCGCCGCAATATCCGCCGGAACTTCCTCCAGATTCATCCGACTCAGCACCGCAAGAGCCTGCGCCAATGTATCCCGTCCGTCCGCATCCGCGGGGCAGTGCCGCCCGGCGCCGCGATCAACGGCTTCCGCCGCACCCGCCTCCAACAGGCTGTCCAGATACTCCTCCTGCGCCGGGGTCAATGCCGGTTCCGCCGCGGAAAATTCCGGATCGGTCTTATGCGGTTCCCCGCCGCCGGAATTCAGTGGATCATAGGAATTGTTCATTGTCATATCGTCACCTTGGCGCAATGTCCCATACCTTTGGCGCCGCCCGGCGCGGCAATCCGCAGTACCGCACCTTCACTCCCGCTTTCCATGCCGCCGACTTTTCCGCTCCGCCTCCGAAGTCTGCCAGGCCCGCGAAAAAATCGCCATCGCCGTATTTAACCGACTCTTCACCGTCCCCAGCGGAATACCCAGCATCTCGGATATCTGCTTGTAGGCAAACCGGTGAAAATAACTCAGCGTCAGCACCTCCCGGTAAATATCCGGCAGACCGGCCAGCACTCGACGCACTGCTCCGGCATCTTCACGCTGTTCAAGCCGGTCCGATACCGACGTTTGATGAATATCCGGCGGGTCATAACCCTGTGCCGAATCCGCCGGGCCAAAGGCACCGTCAAGCGACTGTGAACGCCGCCGCACCGCAGCCCTTAAATAGTCGCGAGCCTTATTGGCCGCAATCGCGAACATCCATGGTCGAAACCGCCGTGAACCATCAAATGACTCCGCGCTCCGATACACCTGTAAAAAGGTTTCCTGGAACAGGTCATCGGCGGCTGAGGCATCATTCACAAAACGCCGCAGAAATGTGAACAACTCCCGCTGATGCCGGGACACCAGTTCCGTGAACGCCGCTTCATCACCTTTAATGAACCGGGCGAGCAGTTCTTCATCGTTGGCCATCGGGCCATTCCTTTGTCATTACGTCAGTCGAAAGCCGCGGTTCGGATTTTACCTTCCACACACATGATTTCGCAAACCTGAAAATTTCCAATTGATTTTCCATGAACACATCCCTAATATCCGATCATGATGCCAAAGCCTGTATTTCCCTTACGCATCTTCTTCGACGGTCAGTGTCCCTTTTGCACCCGTGAAGTCCAATATTATCTAACCCGCGATCCGCAACACAACCTTATCAGTGTTGACATCGCCTCGGCGGATTTTAACCCGCAATCCTACGGCTTGGACCCGGTTGCCGTCCATGCCGTAATGCACGCCGTCGATGCGACAGGAAAGATTTACACCCGCGTGGACGCGTTTCTAGCCATCTGGCAGGCGACAACCCCATCTTTCCCGGTACGCCTTGCACAGGCCCTTATCGCCATTCCACCCCTGCGAAAAATCGCGGACATCCTTTATATGGCCTTCGCTCGCAATCGCTACCGCCTCACCGGTCGCTGCACACCCCAATCCTGCCCGCCCGGATAACTTTGCCGACCCGCAACAATCAACTCCCCGCCAGCACCCGGCATAATTCCATCATCCGCATCATCACCGGTTCACAGGCCCCATCCACCTGGCGCGCCGCCCTCAACCAAGCCAGTTCCTCCCATGGCTGCGCCCGCACCCGATGGCAGCTCTGCCACTTTAACGCCAACCATTCCCAAGCCAATAACAATGACTCGCGCGCCATCCCATGACCCGCGGTTCCCGGGGCATACAAGCCCGGCGCGGGAAGCAGCGCCACACAGCCATCCATATCCTTGGGTAATAACACCCGGCCCGCCCCCGCGGTAAACTCCACCGTCACACCTCCACAATACCGCGGCCAACCCGGTGAACACAGCCGTACCTCCCCGCCTTTTACCAGCAGCAGTAATGCTTCCTTCGGCTTGCCTCCGCTCCGGCCGCCCCGTGCAAAGCGGACGGCCTGCTCATAGCCCCGGGTCCCCGCCGCCACCAGCACCGCCGCATCCGCCGCCCGGGGAAATTTGACAAGGCCCGCACTGCCGCGCCGCGGCTCGCCAATCAAAATAAATCCCTCACAGGCCTGCAGCCGCGCCTGTCGGCACGCCTCCAGCAGCGACAGGTAAATTCGCTCCAAACTCGCCGCATCGCGCCGCTGGAATGCCGCCGTTTCCGCAGCCTCCAGTTCGCGCCGCGCCGGAACATATAATCCCATCGCCAGGCACCGCTGCCCGACATCCCATCGCCGCTGCCAATATGCCAAGCCGTTTTCCATACCCATCGCCGTTTGCAAACCGTTTTCCATTTATTCGCCCGTTATCCGCTACCAATGCCATATCCGCAGCAAAATCTGCAACAGCAAATTCACCTGTATTCCCGCCGCCACATCATCCAGCAGTATCCCCCAGCCCGCGGGAAGCCTTTCCAATTGGCGGCAGGGCGGGAGCTTAAGCGTATCCGTAAGCCGGAACAGGATATAAATTACCGCCGTGGCGAGCCATGCATGCATCCAGTTTCCCGCAACCTGCGCCGGCAGCGGCGTAAAGGCCGCCGCCACCCAGTAACCGGCATATTCATCCAGCACCACCGGTCCCGGATCTTCATCCCCGAAATACCGCATGGCCCAGGGCGAAAGGCGGACCGTCAAAACTCCCGCCGCAAGTGCCCCCGCCAGGCAAATCATTGACCGCAGCGGCTCCGCCACGCCGCCCGCCAGCATCAGCCAGAAAATCACCGCCGGTCCACACGTTCCCCAACTTCCCGGGGCCGGCTTTAACAGCCCCAGACCGCCTCCTGTTATCACCCATTTCCGCCACCCCCCGCCGCCCGCCACATCAGCCGCTCCACCGTCGGGTTTGCCCGCATCCGCGGCCGCATCGCTGGTCTGGTTGCTGTTATCTTGTTCTTTCAAGGCGGTTGTCTCCGGGCGGCCGGGCCGATTTCGCATCACGCCCCAGCAGCATAAGCCATCCCCGCAGCCTTCCGCCAGTGATACGGCAGTCCCGGAAATGATCCCCGTCGGCAATCAACCCGGTCTGCCGCGCAGGCCGTACCCGCCAGGCGTACCAATACCGCCAGGTTTCAGTCGCGAATTAAGTTTTTGTTTCCCACAATTATCGCCGGATCCCTATTTCCGGAAAAATGTTTTGCCCGGGGCCGTCACCTTGCTTAACCGGTTGTTCACATACAGCCCCTCCAGCAGAAATTCCGCCGCCGCCACCAGCATCGCCGGTTCGTCCGCCGGCAATTTCATGTCTTTGGCCAGTTTTCCCGCCGCCGCCTTCAGCCCTTTGATATGACCGATGTTCTCCAGCATGATCTGCGTCGGAACGTCATCCCCCACCTGCAATGCCACTCCCCCTTTGAATTGTGCAATTAAATCCGCAAGATCATCCATATCGGCGTGGCGGGCAAACACCGCTTTCACCGCCTCGCCGATCAACGCACCGATCAACTTATCTTCCGAAGATTCCCCCTCCGGCAGCATCAATTCCACCTTGCCCCTGGAACTTGAATGGATGTAAGCCAGATCATCCACACGCGCCACCGCCCCGCTTTCCTTATGCAAAATAGCCCGGCGTTCCGCGGCACTCGCCAAGTTCTCCGCATTTGCGATTGAACACCGTACGCTTACTCCGCTGGCCTGATTCACGTGCGGGCTTTGCCGCGCCAAGCGTACAAACTCCTCCAGAATTTCGTGCATGAAATGCGGTATTTCCACCGTCACCCCGCTGTCCCGGTTCAGCCATGCATTCTGGCGCGTGATCGTCACCGCCTGCTGCAACTGCGCCGGATAGTGTGTCCGTATCACGCTGCCTATGCGGTCTTTCAGCGGTGTGACAATCCGACCGCGGTTGGTGTAATCCTCCGGATTGGCGGAAAACGCCATGCACAAATCCATTTCCAACCGCACCGGATAACCGCGTATCTGCACATCACGCTCTTCCAGCACGTTAAACAGGCCCACCTGAATCTTCGGCGCCAGATCCGGCAGTTCATTCATGGCGAATATGCCGCGGTTGGTCCGCGGAATCAGGCCGAAATGCATTGTCGATTCATCGGATAAAAATTTTCCCTGCGCATGCCGCACCAGATCTATTTCCCCCACCAGGTCGGCAATTGTCACATCCGGCGTGGCCAGCTTTTCATGATACCGCTCCGACCGGTGCAGCCAGCGTATCGCCGTATCATCCCCCTGCTCCGCGACCAGCCGTCGGCCCGCGGAAAACCGGGGGGCCGCCGGGTCATCCGGAATTTCGGATTCCGCCAGTACCGGTATCCATTCATCCAGCAGGTTCGGCAGCATCCGGATCAACCGTGTTTTCGCCTGCCCACGCAAACCCAGAAAAAGCATGTCGTGCCGGCTCAGCAGGGCATGGACAACCTGCGGAATCACCGAATCCTCATATCCCACCAGCCCCGGGAACAAAACTTCCCCGCCCCGCAATCGGGCGACCGTATTCCGCCGCAGTTCATCTTTTACCGATGAAGGTCGGTATCCGGTTGCCTTAAGTTGACCAAGTGTACGAGGTGCGGGAGCATGAGACATGTAGCTTTATCCTGAAAAAATAACCCCGGAAAAACCCTGACTGCTTGGATGGTAGCGCCGCCCGCCTGCGGAATCAAATCCGCATCACCGCATCGCTTGCCCTGCGCAATTGACACCGGCCCACGCCGCTGATAACCTAAAAACTTAGGTGACAAGAAAAGGCAGCTCCCCATGACCAAATCCCCTGATTTCGCCCCCACCCAGCGCGAACTGGAAATCCTGAAAATTCTCTGGGATTTTGGGCCCGCCAGCGTTCGCGATGTTCACCAACGCATGGTCCGCCATGAACCCCTGGCTCAAAACACCGTCCAAACTTTTCTCCGCATCATGGAAGATAAGCGACTCGTTGAGCATGTCGCCGCGGGACGGGCATTTGTGTACCGCCCGCTGTACACGCGTCAGCGAACCGTATCGCGTTTTTTGCACTTGATTTGCGATGGGGCTGTGGACCAGCTGGTACTTCATGCCGTGGCTGACCGCGGCCTGACGGAAGATGAATGCCGCCAACTGGAACAATTGATTCAAAATGCCCGCAAACGCACCTCCGCTCCTGCCTCCACTGTAACTCGCCGCCCCGGAGGGCCGCAGGAATGACCGGTCCGCCAGGCATTTTCACCAATGAAGCACCCTGGTTCAGCCACTGGCTGCTGGAGAGTTTTTTTTCCGCAACAGTTCTGTTCGCCGTGGGTCTGCCCGTTGTGCTGCGCGTAAAATCCACGCTGTTTCGCCAGCGGCTCGCGGAAGGGATTCTTCTGGCTGCCCTGCTGACGGCGATTCTGGCGACCATTCCCGGCATTCGTCCATGGTCGCTGGGAATCATCGCCGCCGGAAAGACGCCGCCCGCACCGGTCGTTGCCGCAAAACCTCTGCACATCGGCCTGATTCGGCATTTTGCCTCAACCGCCGGGCGAACCATAACCACTGCGTATCCCCCAACCCCGGACCACGCCCTCTCCATTTTAACCACCTGCCGCCGCGGCGCGTCATTGCTGTGGGCCGGCTTTGTTGCCCGGCTGCCGGTCAAATGGATTGAGGTGCTATACGCAGCCGGAGTATCCATCGCCGTTTTGCGCCTGCTCGCGGCGGCATACCTGTTGCGCCGCCTGGTGCGACGATCCTGCACCGCTGATCCAACATTACTCGCCGACTGGCATAACGCCATCCGCCCGCTCCCGGCAATCACCCAAGCCGGCGGCCGCCAAAATCCCCTTGCCGCCCGTCTGCGGGTCTCACGCGATATCAATTCTCCGATCACCTTTGGTATTTGGCGGCGGCATGTACTGATCCCACAGGCGATGGCACGCCACTGTTCGCGGGAAACGCTGGTTGCAATTTTTCGTCACGAAGCCGCTCACCTTTCGCGCCGTGACGGCCTGTCGCAGATTCTTACGGCCGCAGCCGGCACGATTTACTTTTATCACCCGTTGGCCCACCTGCTCTGCCGGCGCATCGGCCGCGACCGTGAATTGATTGCGGATAACGCCGCCGCCGATCTGTGCGGGGGGCCGCTGGCTTATGCGCAGCAACTGGTGAATGCGGCCAAAATGTGCCCGGCCCGGCGGCCCGCGGCAATGGCCCTTGGCCTGTTCGGCCGTCAGTCGGACTTGCGGGCGCGCATCGTACAACTTACCCACCCGGCCCGCGGCTCCATGCAGGCATTTTCCGCCCGTCGGTTGGCCGCGTATGGATTGTGCCTGCTGGCCGCGGCCGCCGGCATTTCCCGGGTAACGCTGCGGGCCAGAGCCGCCGACTCACCGGTGGGTATAAGCCCGGCCCGCATTCGGAAATCAACATTGGCGACAACCCTGCTGAAATCCCGCCGGCGCGGCATTGCATTTCTGCGGCGACGGCAGGATACGAACGGCGCATGGCTGGGCCGGTATGGCCCAGCGGTAACCGCACTGGTTATTAAAGCCCTTATTCAGGACGGTTATTCCACGCACAGTGCACCGGTGCGGCGCGGCCTTGATTTCATTGAATCCCGCCGCCATGCCAATGGTGGTTTTTATGGCAACACCGAGCCGCTGTACAACACCGCCATCGTCATGCGCACGCTGGCGGACTTCCATTCGGCGCGGATTGAGCATCAAATTACCGCCGCCAGGGCCTTTCTTTGCCGTGCCAACAGCGTACCGAACCGCGCCATTGCCCTGTGGTTCGCCGGTCAATCCAATGCAGGCGCGGGCCAATCCGGCCGGCTATCGGATGGCGCCATAAACGGGCAATCCCGCCTTTTACGCCGGGCCGTGCGAATGGCGGAACACCCAACCATTCTTGCCGCTCCGCCGGCCGCCCCGGCCGGTTTAACATTCGCAGCCAATGGCGTAGCACCTTTGCCCTTCGCCGCCCCCCTGGACAACCACGAGCGCAGCGCCCATATGCGGCTGGCCAATTACGGAAACATTACCTATAGCCAGCTCAAAAGCATGGTGTATGCCGGCCTTACCGCCCATGACGTGCGCACCCGCCGACTGCTGGCCTGGCTAAAACGCAATTACACGCTCGCGGTAAATCCCGCGGAAGGCTCCACCCGCGGACTTTTTTACTATTACCTTACCACGGCCGAAGTGTTGCGAGTTTCCGGGAATCCACTGTTCACGGATTCCCGCGGCATACGCCACAATTGGCGGCGCGAATTCACCCGCTGCCTTACCTCCATGCAACACGCGGACGGAAGCTGGCAAAACCGCACCAGCGGCAGTTGGCTGGAGGGAAACAGAATCATGGCCACAACTTATGCCGTGCTGACGCTGGAGGAGTTACGGCACTAAATTA
>JAKBBN010000053.1 GCA_021808485.1 Planctomycetota bacterium
GCCGCCGCTCCACTGCTGGAAATTTCCGTAATCCAGAATCAGATCGCGCCATGGCTTAACTGGCTTACCCACGCCTGCACAGGACGGGGTGAACATCGTGCGCCGGAATATCAGCCCGGTGTCGCTTCGTAATCCGCATCGGCGCCGTTGATACCGCATTGCCGCGGCATTCTTCACTGCCGACGGATCGCGGGTATAATCCCCCCCATGATTTTACTCATCGACAATTACGATTCCTTTACTTACAACCTGGTGCAGCGCATTGGTGAAATAGCCCGGGATGTTCCAATTCAGGTCATCCGCAATGATAAAATAACCGCCGCCCAGGTCGCCGATCTAAATCCTGAGAAAATCATTATTTCTCCCGGCCCCTGCACGCCGCTTGAGGCCGGCGTAAGCAATGCCATTCTTCAGCAATTTGCCCCCCGCCTGCCTATCCTGGGCGTGTGCCTGGGGCATCAATGCATCGGCCACACGTTTGGCGCCGTCGTCGAGCGAAACTGGCGGCTGATGCACGGCAAGACGTCCCCCGTGTTCCATGATAACCAGGGTGTTTTCGCCGGCTTGACCAATCCCTTTCAGGCCGCGCGTTATCACAGCCTGGTGATACGGCCCGGCACGCTCCCGCCGGACTTTATTGTTTCCGCATGGACACAGGAAAATGAGATTATGGGTGTAAGGCACAAGACATGGCCTTTGCACGGCGTGCAGTTTCATCCTGAAAGCTTTCTAACGCCGGAAGGGTATGCCCTTTTGGGTAATTTCCTCAAAATGCGGCCGTAGAGGCGAAGGTTTTTCCACCCGCATCGTTCTGCAGAAGGGCATTGCCGTCATGATTCCGGACCGCGGTCATATCCATACCGAACAACGCAGCCGGGAATCCGTTGACCTGGACCGGCTGCCCACGCAGGCTGCGGTGGAATTGATGCACCGGGCTGATCAACAAGCCGTGGAGGCCGTGGGAACGCAGGCGGCTTCAATTGCCGCCGCCGTGGATTGTGCGGCCGATTGCCTGGCCGCCGGCGGACGGATTATCTACGTTGGCGCGGGCACCAGCGGCCGGTTGGGAGTATTGGATGCGGCGGAATGCCCGCCCACATTTTCACTTGAGCCCGGGAAAGTCATCGGGATCATTGCCGGCGGCGCCGCGGCGCTGACCACGTCCATTGAAAGCGTGGAAGATGATGCTTCCGCCGGAGGACGGGCTATCCGGGATTTGCAGGCCGGCCCGCAGGATATGGTCCTGGGGATTGCGGCCGGCGGAACGACGCCCTTCGTACTTGGTGCATTGGAACAGGCGCGACTTGCGCGCGCCAGGACGGCGTTCCTGTTCTGCACAGATCGCCGGCACATTACGGCACATGCGGACATTTACATCGCCCTGCCAACCGGGCCGGAGATCATCACCGGATCCACACGCCTTAAGGCGGGCACCGCCACGAAGCTTGTTTTGAACACTATTTCCACTTTGGCCATGGTCAAACTTGGCAAAACGTTCAGTAATTTTATGGTCGATCTGGATGCCTCCAAAAATACCAAACTTCGCGACCGGGCCGCACGCATCATCACGCAGGTCGGCGGTCTTCCGCGCGACCAGGCGCTGCTGCTGCTGGATGCCGCCGGCGGTAATGTAAAACGCGCCCTGGTCATGCACAAGCGGGGTGTAACACCGTCGGAGGCGGACCGCCTGCTGCAGGCCGCTGACGGCAGACTGGCCCGTATAATTCCTCCCGTCCATAACCCGTGATCCGCCGGCGACCGGCCGGTTTTCCCGATCATTCCGACACTGTCCGGGACAGGTTCCAACACGCGCCGCCGGAAGAGCGCACCGCCGCATTGCGCTCAACTGGCCAAACAGGCGGACAATCAGTTAAACTCTGCCTTGCCCCGCCACGACGGCGGTGCGGAATCGGAAAAGCTGCGGAGCTGTTTTATGTCACACCATCTGTTCTGGAATATTCTGATGCGCTGGACACATATTTCCTCCGCGATTTTTTTGATTGGGGCGGTTGTTTTCATGCGGTTATTTCTGGTGCCCGCGATGGCCGCCATGCCCCGGGAACAGCAACTTGACCTGTGGAACCGGATCAACAAACCATGGCGGATGGCTTTGGGGATCGGCATCCTGACGCAAATTGGTTCGGGAGTATATTGGCTGCTTGCCGTGGTCAATATGAAGAATCAATCGCCGGTATGGCAAATGATTTTCGGGATTAAAATGCTCGCCGCACTCCTGTTTTTCTTCCTTATATCCGTCTTGGCCGGGCGAGCGCCCATGTTTGATCGCTTCCGCCGGGAAAATCGGCGGTGGCTGACGGTGGCGATGGTGCTGGGAGCCGTGACAATTGCCTGTGCCGCCGCAATGTACCTGGTGCCTGACCATACCATTGCAGCGGCTTCCGCCCGTGCGGGCGCCCCAATTCCGCCCCCGACGACAACCGGCTGAAATGCCGACGGCCGCGACCGGGCGGCATTACGTCCGAAAATAGGTCCACCCGGCCTTTTGACACCCGTTGAGGCTGGTCTATAATCCACACTTTAGGAGGCATGGGAGCTGCCGGGTATGACCGCAACCGGGCGGCCGTCTGGAGAAACCGCCCGCGGTATGCGGCAATGAGGGCGGTCCGGGGGTTGGCGGCAGCCGGAGAACATGCGATAATACGCTGGCGGCGGGATGATGGCGGGCAGGTCAGGCGGGCGGCGTCCCGGCTGTGAATGGCAAAATCGGCGCAGCAGTTCGCTGCGGACTTTAAAACTCCGCCCAATCGGAAATTGACGGCGTGGTTGGTTGGATGATGTTTTTTCTCACCCTTTCGGAGGCGTCTATGGTATCCAGATGTTCCCGGCAGCCAAGTGCAACCGTCGCTATGGCGGCCGTATCAACCCCGTCGGCAGCGCACGCAACGGCAAAATCAGGCGTGCTAAATCGTCGCGGCATCCGGCATGGGGCGGGTGCGGTGTTACTGGCTGCGGTAGTCTCCTCGGCTGCGATGCTGGGAATACATGGACGGGCCGCCGCCCAGACCGACCCGTTGGCCGGACAGCAGGCTTCGCACAAGCTTGTGAACCAGGCGGACCTGTTTATGCATTATTCGCTGATGGGCAATCAACAGCTCGCCCATGATTTTGGACAGGCCGTCCTGCAATCCAATCCCACACCCGTACAGACGTTGCGGGCCTTTGAGCGCGCCGCCAACGGCAGGCACATCATGGCCATCATCCTGGCGGATCAGCAGAACGCCCAACTCAAGGGCGTGGCGGCAAAACTCGGCAAACTGATTGATCAGGGTTATATCGATCTGGCAAGGGATCCATTCCGTATCCGTGCCGCCATCATGGCCATGAGCCGCAATCCGCAGGCCTATGTCATCTCACGGTCGCGGCTGCGGACGGCCGGTGAATTCGCCGGACCCTACTTTTTCCATTATTTGAACCGGCTGTCGGATAAAGCCATGCAGCCCTATCTGATCCAGATGATGAGCGATCTGGGTAAGCCGCTGGTCAATCCGCTTGTGCAGGAACTTCAGGTATCATCTGTATCCGAAAAAGTACAGATCATAAATGTGCTGGGGAACATTGGTTACCCTCAGGCGATGCCGTATATCAAGCAAATTCTCGAAGCGCCTTCGTCCCCCGCGGCGGTAAAACAGGCCGCACGCTCCGCCCTGGCCAAACTTGATCCAACCGGACAGTTTGCATCCATGACGCCTGCCCAGCTTTATATGCGTCTGGCCTGGGCCTATTTCCATAATGAACCATCCGTCGCCGCCAATCAGCCCGGCGAGTCGCAAAACCCGGTCTGGTATTTTGATGCCGGCCTGCAAAATGTGACAGGTGTGCTGGTTCCCACTCCCATCTGGAAGGATATTCAGACGATGCGCTGCTGCGAGGCCGCCTTGCAGCTTAATCCGGGCGACAGTCAGGCCATCAGCCTTTGGATCACCGCAAACCTCCGTCGCGAAGTTGATCTTCCCGCCGGTATGCAGGATCCCACCCGGCATGCCGGATCGCCAAATGCGGCATATTATGCCGTCGCGGCCGGACCGCGCTACCTTAACCCGGCTTTAAATTACGCCCTTCATGAGGAAAACAGCGCCCTGATTCTGAAGGTCATTTCCGCTCTCGCCCGGACCGGCGGCGTTCATGGATTGGTAGGCTCCGGAAAGCACACCACCCCGCTGCTGGACGCAATGGCCTATCCCGATCCGCTGGTTCGTTTTGCTGCGGCGGCGGCCTTGGCGAGGGCCAATCCGGCCGTCGCCTTCAACGGTTCCTACCGCGTCGTGCCGGTTCTTTCCGAAGCTCTGGCCCAGTCCAGCAAGCCGGCGCTTCTGCTTGTAAATTCCAGCAATCAGATTCGCAACCAGATGAAAAGCGAACTTCGTGCACAGTTTAATGTGATCGACGGCGCCACCCTGGCCCAGGCCATGAATCGTGCCGGCCACGTTCCTTATCTCGGGCTTATCATTGTTCCCGGCGGCAAATCCGCCAATCAGCTTCTGAGCCTGTCGGCTACGGATGATCGCCTGCGTTATACGCCGGTGCTCATAACCGGCAGCCGCACGGACCTTGCCAAGGCCCATCTGGATTATGTCCAATACCGCACCTTCAGCGTTGTCGCCAACGGCGCCAATGAGCAGACGGTAATTTCACATTACCACGCCATTCTCAAGCGCTTAGGCGCCATGACGCCGACTTCCAGTCAGGCGGTTGGCATGAGCATTGCCTCCGCCGGCCTGCTGAAACAAATAGCCTGCAACCGGGACAGCATTTTCAATGTAAACGTCGCCTTGCCCGCGCTGGGACAGGCTTTGCATGATGAGCACAATCGGGTGGTAACCGCATCCGCCGATGTTCTGGGTTATGTGTCGAATCCCCGCGCCCAGCTTATGCTGGCCCGTGCATCGCTGAACAGCAGCTCCGCCCCGGGTAATGTGCAGCAGCGTTTGTTTGAAGACCTGGCCACATCCGCCCGAAATGCCGGTAATCACCTGAATCCGGATCAGATTAACAGCCTGATTCAGGTGGTGGCCACCGAGTCCGACTCCAAGGTCCGCCTTGCCGCGGCCGCCGCTCTCGGCGCGTTAAACGTGCCGGGAAATCAGGCGTCCAAACTTATTATCCGGCAAATCCGCCGGTAATCTGTGCAATACGGATGAAATGATCAACGCCCGCCGCGCCGTTCATACCGGCGCGGCTTTTTTTTACCCGTGCCGCCCGCCGTCAGCGTTTTACGCCGTGCGGCTCGGCTCTCGGCTATTGTTTGTTATTAAATAGATCGGACTGGTCGGGATCCGCGGTTCGGGCTTTCTCAATAACGTTTTGGGCCTCGCTCACCAGTTCGCCGAGGTCCTTGAACTGCCGGTATACCGATGCAAACCGGACATAGGCAATCTGGTCGGTCTGGCGAAGAAATTCCATCACTTTTTCCCCAAGAAAGCTGCTGGAAACCTCCCGCTGGTGGTTCTGGGCGGCGGCCTCCTCCACTGAATCCACAATCCGCGCGATCGCTTCGGCCGATACCGGCCGCTTATAACACGCCTTCTGAATGCCGTCGGCAATGGCGTTGCGATTAAACGGCACGCGCGAACCATCTTTCTTTACCACGGTCAGTCGCACGGCTTCTTCAATCCGTTCATATGTTGTATACCGTCGATGACAATGGTCGCACGCACGGCGGCGGCGAATCGCAGCTCCCCCTTCAACGGGCCGTGAATCAATCACGCGATCTTCATCTGTGTTATGACAAAACGGACAACGCACGCGGAATTCCGGTTAAATTTAAACAAACTCCCGCCGTCTGATCCCGCAGCACGGCTGTGATACCCTGCAGATTACGCCCACCGGTGCGATGCGTCAATCGTTAAATGCGGCGGACCCCGGCCATTCCCTGCGCGTGGCATTGCGATTGCCAACCGGCCGCCGGACCATATAATCCCGAAAATCAGCTGCGGATGTTAAACCGAAAGGAACCGGCACATGAAAGCACTGGTAAAAGCCAGCAACGGCCCCGGACTTGAGCTTATGGATCAGCCCATACCGGAAGTCGGCAGCCATGATGTATTGATAAAGGTCCTTAAAACCGGAATATGCGGGACAGACCTTCACATTTACAACTGGGACGCTTGGGCTGCCCGCACCATTCATGCCCCCATGATCATCGGCCATGAATTCGTGGGACGCATCGCCGCCGTAGGAGACCAGGTGCATGATTTCTCCGTTGGTGAACTGGTAAGCGGTGAAGGGCACGTGGTATGCGGCCGTTGCCGCAACTGCCTCGCCGGACGCCGGCATTTGTGCAAAGACACCCGCGGCATCGGTGTGAACAGGTCCGGGGCGTTCGCCGAATTTATCAGTATTCCGGTCACCAATGTTTGGTCGCATGATCCGGCCATTCCGCTGGATATCGCTTCCATATTTGATCCGCTGGGCAATGCCGTGCATACCGCCCTGGCTTTTGACGTGCTGGGGGAAGATGTGCTGATCACCGGCGCCGGCCCCATCGGGCTTATGGCCGCCGCGGTCGCCCGGCATGCCGGGGCACGCCACGTGGTGGTTACGGATGTCAATCCATTTCGTCTGGCCATGGCGGAGCGTCTGGGCGCCGTGCCGCTGGACGTGCGCACGCAATCTTTCACGGACTGCCAGCGGCGGCTGGGCATGAAAGAGGGGTTTGATGTGGGCATGGAAATGTCCGGCAACCCGCAGGCATTCGGCCAGATGCTCGCCAACATGTGTCATGGCGGAAAAATTGCAATGCTGGGTATTCCCGAAAAAGAGCTTGCCATCGACTGGAATACCGTCATTTTCAACATGCTTACTCTTCGCGGCATATATGGCCGCGAAATGTACGAAACATGGTACAAAATGACCACCATGCTGCAAAGCGGATTGGATATTTCGCCGGTCATTACGCATCGGCTGCATTATACGGAATTTGAATCCGGCTTCGCCGCCATGCGTTCAGGCATGAGCGGCAAGGTTATTCTTACCTGGGCCGAAGATTAATGAACGCCTTTTTTTCAAATAATACCTGATTCCGGAATTTGCCATGCTTACGCCCGCCATGAATTCTCATCTTGACCGCCAGCTTCAGCAAATCCGCTCCGAAGGACTGGAGAAAGCGGAGATTCCCCTTGCCTCGCCGCAGGCCGGCCGGGTGCTGGCCGCGGAACGCCGTGACATGCTGAATCTGTGTGCCAACAATTATCTCGGCCTCGCGGATCACGCCGCGGTGGTCGCCGCAGCGAAAGACGCCCTTGACCGCTGGGGCTCCGGCACCGCATCCGTAAGATTCATCTGCGGCACAATGAATATCCATCAGCAACTGGAAACTGCCGTCAGCGGCTTTCTGGGGATGGATGCATCCATCCTTTATTCCTCCTGCTTCGACGCCAACGGCGGCCTGTTTGAAACACTGCTCGATGCGCAGGACGCGATTATCAGCGATGAATTGAATCATGCCTCCATTATCGACGGCATCAGGCTGTGCAAGGCGCAGCGCTACCGCTTCGCCAACAATGACATGGTCCAGCTTGAGTCCCGTCTGCAGCAGGCCGCACAGGCCGGCGCCCGTTTTATCATGATTGCCACCGACGGTGTATTTTCCATGGATGGGCGAATCGCCGATCTTCAATCCATCTGCGATCTGGCGGACAAATATGGGGCCATGGTCATGGTGGACGACTCCCATGCCGCCGGGTTTGTCGGGCCGTCCGGCCGCGGCACGCATGAATACTGCCGCGTTATGAATCGCGTCGATATCCTCACGGGTACATTCGGCAAGGCGTTCGGCGGCGGCGGTGGGGGATATGTCAGCGGGAAAAAAGCGTTGATCGACTTGCTCCGGCAGCGATCCAGGCCTTATTTATTCAGCAATTCCCTGCCGCCGGCGGCAGCCGCCGCCGCTCTTGCCGCCATTGAACTGGCGCGGACATCGGGCGACCTTCGCCGTCGGCTGTGGGAAAATGCGGCTTTCTTCCGTCAGGCCATGACCGAGGCCGGGTTTGATATCATTCCAGGCGTTCACCCGATTGTGCCGATCATGTGCGGAGACGCCAAGTACGCGGTACGCCTGGCACAGGAAGTCAACAAATGCGGGGTATTGGTGATTCCTTTCAGCTTTCCCGTTGTTCCGCACGGCAAAGCCAGAATTCGCACGCAAATGTCGGCCGCCCATTCCGCGGCCGACCTGCAGCAGGCTGTCGATGCGTTTATCACAGCCCGCGGCCGCATCGCGCCCTGACCCGCAAAGTGCCTCCGGCGCTCTCAGCGGCCGCCTGTTATCACTTCAAATTTTTTAACTGCTTTTCCGCGCAGCACGTCCAAAGCCATATGCGTGCCCGGCGGCTGAAATTCCGCATAATTGCGCAATTGCGCAACGCGGTGAATTTCCCTGCCGTCAAGCGACAAAATAATATCGCCGTTTCGCAGGCCGGCCTTCCAGGCCGCTCCGGTTTTTAAAGTCTGAACGACACGTAAACCGGTTATCAATTTATGGCCGCCCGCGGGGCTGTTGACCGTCGTTTCGTTCATTCTGATTCCCAGATGTCCGTGCCGCACATAATGATGCGCGATGATCTGCGTCATCACGCTTTGAACTTCATCGGAAGGTATGACAAATCCGACGCCGCTGAATCCTCCGCCCCCGTTGGAATCGATTGATTCATTGATGCCTATCACCCGGCCGTCCATGTCCACCAGAGCTCCACCCGAACTGCCGGGATCCGTCGGAGCGTCTGTTTGAATGAAATCCTCATGGGATATGAGCTTGACCTCCGGATCGTCCGAACTTGTCACCCGGTCATTCCGCCGATGCAGTGCGGAAATAATGCCGTGCGTCATGCTTTGCATTAAACGATACGGCGAACCGAAATCCACAACGCGCTGGCCCACCTGCAGCTGCCCGGATCGGCCGAGGCGTGCGGGTTTTAACGCCGGAGCGACGATCTTTAAAACCGCCAGATCCGCCACCGGATCGGTGCCCACAATGGTTGCGGCGCATTGCCGCCTGTCGGCCAGGATCACCTGTACGGATTTTGCGTCGTACACCACATGCGCATTGGTCACAATATATCCCGACGCACTCAAAATCACGCCGCTGCCGACGCTGTTGGTTGTGACCTTGGTTGTAATCGTTTTACTTACCTGGTGCCACACCGGCTTTTTATGCCCCAGCAAATGCATGGAGGTGCGCGTGGTAATTTTCTTGACTATCGTCTTAACCGCCAAGGCTCGAATTTCCACGACGCTGTCCCGCACTTGGCGGTGCACAGCGGCATAGGAACGCACCCCGACCGCCGCCGTACCCGTAGGAACAGCCGCCCCAACGTGGTGCACCAGTCCGGCCGCAAGCCAGGAAAAACCCAAAACCGCTGAAAGCCGGTAAATCCGCCGTCCACACTGTTTAAACATACGCACTCCATCATGCAGTGCCGCATCGCTGGATTCACCGCCGTTCGCCGGCGAGGCTTTAAGCTAAGCCGGTGGATGCAGCAGCAGGCAACCGTATCCCATACGTTGCCGCGGCCGCATGTATCCTTCAATTTCCCGCCCGTCCTTGCCCGTTGCCCGGAAAATACCGGTTAATCCGCCGCATAAATGCGGCCCAGAGGCGTCAAATCACCCTTTGCGTCAAACAGGGCCGAAGTTCCCAGCGCGGAATAGCGTCCGTGGCTGCCATATGGATACCAGGCATAACACTGTATGTATTTCAGCTCATTAAGCACCGGCAGCACAATCCGCATGAACCGCGCCACAACCGCCGGCGGATAGCGGTTGGGCCTTTTGCGGCCCGCTCCCCAGTCCGCCACTGCGAATTCCGTTATCCAGATCGGCCGATGATAGATGGCATAGGTACGGCGGAGCATGCCCAAAAAAGAGGCCGCACTGGGCGGGCCGTACCAGTGAACACATACAAAGTTCACTCGATAATGCTGTCTTACCGCACCGCGCATAAACGCCTGCATCCAGCGGTCGTCAGGATGCACACACGCCGGACTCCCCAGCACCATGCCCGTGGACTCCAGCTTCGGCCAATGACGCAGGGCCCGCCGCACCGTCATATTCGACTGCGTGCGATTGTCCGGCTCGTTGAATGCCAGCAAATATCGGTAGCGGTGGTTTCTGCCATGGCCGGTAAGCCACGCCACATCACCCGGCAATTCACCACGGTGTCCCCACACCATCGGAATAAAATGTACCGCCTGCGGAAGCCTGCCGCTGGGTCGTAATTCCCAGTTGTACACCCATCGCGCATGCAACAGCCGGATGGTTTGGGCCCAGGTTCGCCCGCCCAGGCCGCCGCCCAGGCATATGCCCTTTTTACCGGAATGCCCGATCAACCACTGCGGTACGGATGCGGATTTTCCGGTCCCATCGGCTGGTCGTAACCGCGAATTCCCGCCTGCGGACACTGTTCCCGCAAACTGCCGTCCTGCCGCCGTCCCGGCTATTGTCAAAACGCACAATATCAATATTGGAATTGCCCGCCGCATAAACTACTGCCTCCCGGTTTGCCGGCGGGCGCAGTATGGCGGCCGCATATCGCGTTGTCAAATACCGAAAATAACCTTGCCGCAACCAATGCGCCATGCACAGGCGTCAGCCGTGTTTCGCCAGGCTCTGCACCACCGCCGCATCACGCGCGGAAAGGTCCGGATACCGCGGATCCGAGCCCACATCCGGCCGCCGTTTCCACGAACGGGCACAACTCGCATACCGCTGTCGCGTGTCATGAATGGTGATATTCCACAACTCACCATGTTCCACGCGGTGATATCCCACCCCAAGAGCGTCCTCCACTTCCGGTCCGTAGGCGCCCATTACCGATTCCATGCTGTGCCCCGGGGGCACTACCAGCACGGCCATCGCATCCAGCGGATTTCCCAGCCCCACGGATCGTTTAAGGTTGTCCAGCTGTTTTAATCCGCTGTCCACCAGAGGCATCAGGATTTCCCACGGTGCCGCCAGCGAGCGATCCGGCGCTTTCGGAAGCTCGGAAAATATCCGCTCGTGAATGTGCTCTTTGGGCTGCCCCTGCATACCCGGCAGTTTCAACACCGCCTGCCACGCTTCGTCCGCCGTGAAACAAAGCACCGGCGCCGTCATTTCAATCAGATGCACCAGAATTTGCCGGCAAACCGTTTGCGAAGCCCGCCGCCTGGGTCCATCCGGCAATTCACAATACAGCCGGTCTTTAATAGCCTTGGCGTAAACCGCGGAAATATCCACGTTGCAGAACTCATAAATTCCGCGGAATACCCGGTGTAATTCATAGGCCTGGTACGCCGCGTGCACCTCCGCGTACACGCCCGCCAGCCGCCCCAGCATCCAATTGTCGATTGATGCGGCCGCCGGTCTGGTGGCATGTATTTGAATGTCAAAATCATACAGATTGCCCAGCAGATAGCGGATGGTGTTGCGAATTTTTCGATATGCCTCGCCCGTACGCGCAAACAGCTCGCGCGAACAGGGCATGTCGTTCTGATAATCCACGCTGCTTACCCACAGTCGTAGAATGTCCGCTCCGTTCTCCTTTAATGCATCCGCCACCTTGATATCGTTCCCCTCGCTTTTGGACATTTTGCGGCCGTTGGAATCCACAATAAAACCATGTGTCAGAATTTCCCGGAACGGAGGCTCCGGCAGATAACCCGCCGCTTCCAGCAATGAGGCTTGAAACCATCCGCGGTGTTGATCGGACCCTTCCAGATACATGTCCGCCGGGTAACCGAGCTCCGGATGCGTGCCTGAAAGCACCGCGCGGTGCGATGCTCCGGATTCAAACCACACATCCAGAATATCCGCGCCTTTACGCAATTCCGCAGTGCTTGCTTTGTCCGGTCCCACCTGCCCATCCGGGGCGGTGAACAGGTCATCCCATTCCGCCGCGCCCAGAATCTGACCGGGTAAATCCGTAAACCAGCTGTCCGCGCCATGGGAACGCACATATTCCGCCACCCGCCGCACGGATTTTTCGGAAAGCAGTACGCGGCCGTCAGCCAGGAAAAACCACGGTATCGGCACACCCCAGTACCGCTGCCGCGAAATGCACCAGTCCGGCCGCGTTTCCAGCATGCCGCTGATCCGGTTTTTCCCCCATTCCGGAATCCATCGCGTTTTATCGACAAACTTCCGGGCCGTCTGTACCAGCGAACTGCCGGCCCCGGCCCGCACAAACCATTGCTCCGTGGCCCGCAAAATTGTGGGCTTGCGGCACCGCCAGCAATGCGGGTAGCTGTGGTCAAATGTCTGTTTGAAAAACAGCAGGCCGTTTTCCGCCAGTTTATCCACCACTTCCTGATTCGCATTCCAGATCAGCTGCCCGCGCAAAAATTCCGGTACGCTCTGGTCATAACGGCCGTCCGGCAACACCGGACAATAAACCTCCAGCCCGGCCCGCCGGCCCGTCATGTAATCCTCCGCTCCGTGGCCGGGCGCAGTATGCACCAGACCCGTTCCATCCTCCAGCGTTACATAATCCGCCGACACCACCGGCGACTGTCGGCCCGTATCCAGCGGATGCTCATAACGCGGCTGCATGGCACACCAGGTCGCGCCCGTCACCGCACCGGATACCGCATAATCCGTTATGCCCGCACGAGTCATCACCGGCTCCACCAGTCGCCGCGCCACCACGGCGGCTTTCGGCCCGTGCTGCTCGAACCGGACACACACATACTCGTGCTCCGGGTGCACGGCAACAGCCCGGTTGGCCGGCAGTGTCCATGGTGTGGTTGTCCAGATCAGCACCGATCCGGGCGAATTTTCCGACGGCGCATCACCCCATTGCTCCGGCCAGGCCCCCGGCCGCAGATGAAAATAGACGAATACCGAGGCATCACTTCGATTGGCATATTCCAGTTCCGCCTCGGCAAGGGCGGTCTGGTCAAATGTGCACCAGTGCACAGGCTTTCGCTGGCGGAACACCATATCTTTGCGCAACAGATCCGCCAATACATCCAGCACACCAGCCTCGTATCGCGGGTCCAGCGTCAGATAAGGCCGGTCAAACGATCCCATCACGCCAAGACGCTCAAATGATTCTCCCTGCTGACCCACAAACTTCATCGCGTAATCACGGCAGCGGCGGCGTATGTCATCCGCGGAAAGCTCCCGCATCTTCGGCCCAAGCTGCTTCTGAATGGCGCTCTCTATCGGCAGCCCATGACAGTCCCAGCCGGGTACAAACGGTGCGTCATAACCCTGCATGGTGCGGTATTTCACCACCACGTCCTTTAGCACCTTGTTAATAAGATGCCCCATGTGAATGTCCCCGTTCGCATACGGCGGACCATCATGCAACAGCCATTTACCCAATGGATGCGATCGCCGTCGAATCCGCTTGTACAGCTCATCCTTCTTCCATTCCGCCAGCATCACCGGCTCGCGATGCGTCAAATTCGCCTTCATGTCAAACGACGTCTGCGGCAAATTCAGCGTGGATTTGTAATCCGCGCCGGCGCCCGGATTCGGTTTTTTCCCTCCGTCGGAACCATCAGATTCAGGGTATATTTCAGCCATAATAAGTCGTTTGCCTGTCCGGGGCGGCCATGCCGCCGCTGTCTTCCATTTCCACCCTGTAGAACATCCACAGGAAAGCACGCATTGTAGCCGCCGCCGGCCGCCGCTGGCCAGCGATACACCACCGCATCTTAATCCGTTTTCTTGAAAATCATCAGATAATTAAACCCCCGCAGGAAAAAATTACCCTCAATGGCCGCCGTATGCCAATGGCTGCGGCCTAATTTATTGTTGTGCCGCACCACCGCCACAATGTCCACCGGCTGCGCCATCGGCCGCAACAGGCTGAATAGATCAAACCCTATCGGCATAAACGGTCGCCCCTTTTTGTATGAATCACTCACATACACCGCCATATATCGCCGTTTTTTCAGGACGCGCGTGCATTCCCCCAGCACCTGCTTCATGGCCAGCAAATAGGCGTTAAGCCCGGATTTGTCCGCCGGTCCGCTTGCATCCAGCTTGCCTATGCAGCGCGGATCGTCTGAATAATCCACATGCGTTGAATATGGCGGATCAATAAATACAAAATCCACGCTTTCAGCTTTCAGCGGTATATGTCGGCTGTCCGCAGGTTGAATGTCCGGCCGCCGTGGCGCCAGGTCAAAACCGATTCCGCCGCGGCCAAGCTCCGCCGCCACATCCAGCGTCGTGCCGCTGCCGCACATCGGATCCAGAATCACATCCTTCTCACGCGTGTATCGCTGCAGCAGATTCCATATGACCCACGCCGGCGTCGCTCCCGCATAATCCTTGTCGCCATGCGGCTCCCGGCCGTAATCCTGCGACGGATATTCCCATAGCGTGGTGGTTTGCAGACGAATCGGCGGTTTTAAATTGGGCCTGTTCATCCCTCAGATTTTAATCACCGCCGCATAAGCCGTCACCCCGTCATTCCATGGCATCAACGCTCACTCAAGGCCGCCCCGCCTCCACCACCCGGAAAACACCCACCTTTCCGACCCGCAACATGTACTGCCGCGACGGCGAAAATTCCAGCGCAAGCCACGCCCGCACATCCTGTCGCATTTTCGGCGCCATGCCCGCCAGCCAGTTGCCTAAACCCGCCCGCCGCTCCCCCTTGACGCGCCATAACTCCCCGTGCCGCAGCACCATCGCGGTCTGTCGCCACGCCTTAAATTGTTCACTCTCCCCGATAACCTTCACCAGATCTGATTTCTCCGCCGCCGTTGAAAATACGCCGCTTTTTTCATTAATGACCGGCGTTTGCGCCAGCAGAATCATCGCCTGCCGCGGCTTGACGGTAAATTGAAAATGCGCTTGTCCGCCGCTTATCTCCAGAGTGCCTTCCTGCGAAAACCAGCTTGCCGCTGAATCCGCCAGCGGCCAGATGTTTTCCGCCGCGGGAAGATCAACCCGGATCCGCCGCAGGCTCCGGTAGACTTTCAGCGTTCGCCGCAGTTCCAGCACGCTTTCGGCGGGCCGCGTCGTCCAATGAAAATCGGCAACTTCGGCCCGCGTCGATTCTCTTAGAAAAAAGCATCCACACACCGCCAACCCCGCCGCGGCGCACGCAAGCACAACCAGGAATATTCGTGCGGACTTCCCCGGCCACGCCGCTAGGACGCTTAACCCGATCAGCAGGCAGACTGCCGGACCGCTTAATATCCCCAGCCAAAACCAGTTTCGGGGCATGGCCAGCGGCGGCAACCGCAAATTTTTAAGCCGCTTGCTTATAACCCGCGGCGATATTGCCCCATACAACCGCCAAACGGTGCTGGTTATGTGGCTCTCAACACCCACCGGCCGCCACCGCTGCCAGTGCAATCGCGTCGCACACGCCGGCGGTCCGGATCCCACATAAAGCACATTTACTCCCGCCGCTGAAATTGCCTCCACACGCGATGTTTTTAAATTCTTCGCCGAATTGGCGTCTATCAACAGCCAGCGGCAACCCGCAAAGCAAACAGCCGGTGACGAATACAGCTGCCTCCGGGAAATGCGCATCACCGCGGCCCGTGTCAAAACCTTTTTCGCCAAAAGTTGTGACAGTTCCGGCAAATCACCGCGCATCGCAATCACACGCTGCAGGCGGCTTCGCGGCACAGGCAATGCAACGCGCACCGTCCGCCATCGCACGACGTTGCCGCCGGAAAATCCGATTCTCAACGGCCAGTATCCCGGAGGCAGGTTTTTCCCGGAGGCAAATACCAGCGGCACCAGCACACTGCGACCCTCCACCCGCACCCGGTATTTTATCACCGGGCCGCCCCGCAGGTCATTCACCGATATGCGCACCATCCGGCCCTGATACCGCCGCGGCGGGTTCACCCGCAGGCAGGTCCACGCCCCCGGATGCGGCGCCGCAGGACAGGCCAGTTCCACGGCGGCCCGCCCCATGGCCGCCGGCGCACTTCCGGAAATCCCGAGCCCCAGCGCCCCGGCCAGCAGTAGATACAGCAGCGCCACATGGCAGCGCCGCACCAGGTAAAATGCTTCTGTCTGTGCCCGGCTCTTCATGAACGATACTATATCGCCGCCGGGAAATTCTGCCGCTCTATTTTCCGCCCGCCAAGGCGTTAACCGCCTGCTTCAGGTCCAGCGTGCCTTCATAAATAGCCCGCCCCACGATAATCCCCGCAATGTTCAGATGCTTAAGCGCCTCAATATGCGCCAATGACCCGATTCCCCCGCTGTGAATAATCGGAAGTTCCTTGATCACCTGCAGCATCGCCTGCGTCGCGCCGACATTCGGCCCCGCCAGTGTTCCGTCGCGGCTGATGTCGGTATAGATAATCCCCGCCAGCGGCCATTTTGCCACCCCGCGCGCCACCTCCAGCGCGGACGGTAAATTCTGATTCGCCGCCGTCCAGCCATGCGTTGCCACGCGGCCGTCGCGGGCGTCCAGCCCCAGCACCAGCCGATGTTTGAACCGCGCGTCATTGGCCATCGCAAAAAACCAATCCCGGTCGGAAATGGCCCGCGTACCCAGGATAAGCCGCTGCGCCCCGATCGCCAGCAGATACTCCATCACCTCTTCCGTCCGTATGCCTCCGCCCACCTCCACCTGCATGGATGTCGAGCGGATGATCTTTTCAATGATGTCCAGATTGTGCGCCCGACCGTCACGCGCGCCGTCAAGGTCCACGATGTGCAGCCAGCGGCAGCCAGCGTCCGCGAACGCTTTGGCCGTGTCCACCGGGTCCACCCCGTACGTGGTCTGATGCTGGTAGTCGCCGCGCAGCAGCCGCACCACTTTGCCGTTTCGTAAATCTATCGCAGGTATAATGTCTATCGCCATTGATCCATTCTATATTATAAAGAGGCAAAATTTCGCAGTATCGCGCCGCCCACCCGCTGGCTTTTTTCCGGGTGAAATTGCGTGGCATAAATATTCCCCTGCCACAGCGCCGCCGCAAAACGCCCGCCATATTCCGCCGTCGCCGCCACCACTCCGGATTCCCGCGGCCGCACATGATAGCTGTGTACAAAATAAACATGCACGCCCGGTTCCAAACCCGCAAACAGTGGTGATGGCTTTTCCCATTCCAGTGAATTCCATCCCATGTGGGGTACCTTCAAATTCTGCGGTGCCGCATCAACCGTGAATCGTACACAGTCCCCGGCTATCAGCCCAAGCCCCACGTGACGCCCATCCTCGAAATCCTCCTCCACCAACAGCTGCATGCCCAGGCAAATTCCCAGCAGCGGCCGGCCGGACGCCGCAAATTCCTTTAATGCCTCCGCCAGTCCCGTCCGCTTCAGCGTGGCTATCGCATCCCCGAATGCTCCAACCCCGGGCAATACCAACCGCTCCGCGCGGCGCACCTCATCAGGGTTTTGAATAATAACGGCGGGCTTTCCCAGCAGTTCAAAAGCCTTCTGAACGCTCCGAAGATTGCCCATTCCATAGTCAACTATTGCCAGCATCGGCACTTATTATCCATTTGAAAACAGGGATATTTGTCGCCGCCCACTGCGCGATTACCGCCGCGCCGCGGCCCCCGGACGCCGCGCAACATCCGGCACTATGCCGCCGCAAGCCGCGCACCGGCCTTGCCGCACGTTCAATGCCCCGCTGCAGGCCTTACGCCCGCGTACAAGCCTTTCCGGCGGCGAACCGCTGCCGGCTTCCCCTTACCGCAGAATTACAATTTCCACGCGGCGATCCAAGGCCAGATTTGTCCGTGACACAAGGTCGTGTGAACCGTAACTTATCGCACGCAGCCAATGCCGGGATATGCCGTGTCGCGCCAAAAAGTTTTCCACCGCCCGTGCCCGTGCCAGGCCAAGTTCATAGTTGTTGCGGAACACGCGGTGAATAGGCCGGTTGTCCGTAAATCCTTCCACGCGGATATAGCGGCCCGCATAATGCCGCTTAATCAGATACACCACGTGCAGCAGGGCATGTGTGGCCCGTGGAGACAGCCGCGCACTGCCGGAGGCGAACAGCAAATCGCTTGACAATACAAATCGCCGCACCTCGCGGCGCCGATTTACCGACCGTCGGCCCGCGGCATGGTGCGGCCCGCGCATCGCTACGGATGTGCGATGCACTGTGCCTTTGCCGCCCTTGAATGTCGGCATGACCGAAGTATATCCCGCAGCCGGCGCCGGCTGGCTCTGGGCGGCCTGCTGAGCCTGCATCGCCTGTGCCTGCGCGGCCGCAGTAGCCGCCTGTTGCTGCTGCAACTGCGTCTGGGCGGCGGACAGGCTGGCCTTCGTCTGGCTTAGCTGCTGCTGCAATTGCGCATTTTGCTGCAACAGTTGGCTGCGCTCCGTCTCAAGTTTCTGCGAGGCGCATCCACCGGCGGATACCACCAACAGAATCGCCGCCATGCCAATTGCCGACCAACGAATTGTTGCTGTCATAGTTATGTACTCCTGTCATCACGGCGGTGGAAAATTGATCGTCCTTAATCACCTTCACCAAGCCAATGCGGCATTTTACTTTAACCCGCCGCCGTTACAAGCCCAGACCCGCCGCCGACAGACCCCCGGACCCCGCCGTCGGCCATTTCGATCGCTTTTCTCCGCTTTCTACTTCCCACCTCATCTGGTATCATAATTGCCGCTGTCAACAATGGCTTGTGTTAAGCCAGCCCGGTTGCCGGACGTTTTTTCCCCGGCGACATCTTTCGGCAAATCCGGGCTCGCAGCATCACGGATGTCTATCGCCGCACGGAGGCCTGGCCCATGAAACTCCTGTCTCTGGAGCTAGCGGGGTTCAAATCATTCGCTGAACCCACCGAATTCAAATTTGATTCTGGAATCACCGGCATCGTCGGCCCCAATGGCTGCGGAAAATCCAACGTCGTGGATGCCGTCAAATGGGTCCTCGGCGAAATGTCCGCCAAATCACTCCGCGGCGAAGCCATGCTGGATGTCATATTCAACGGCTCCGCCAACCGCAAACCCATGGGCATGGCCGAAGTTTCCCTGCTTTTCAGCAATGAGGACCGCCGGCTGCCTATCGACGCTCAGGAAGTCAAAATCACCCGACGGCTTTACCGCGACCTTACCTCGGAATACCTCGTCAATAACCAGACGGCCCGGCTTAAAGATATCCGCGAACTTTTCCTTGACACCGGCATCGGTGTGGATGCCTATTCCCTGATTGAACAGGGCAGGGTTTCCGCACTGCTGGATTCCAACGGACAGCAGCGCCGGGAAATATTTGAGGAAGCCGCCGGCATCTCCCGCTTCAAAGCCCGCAAAAAAGAAACACTCCGCAAACTGGAAAAAACCGATCAGAACCTGGCTCAAAGCCAACTCGTGCTTGATGAGGTGCAGCGGCAGCTGCGCTCCGTAAAAGTTCAGGCCGGCCGCGCCCGCAGCTATCAGGAATACGCGGAAAAACTTGCCCAGCTTCGCCGCAGCCACAGTCTGTTTGAATACCACCAGCTGCACACAAAGCTTTCCAGCGTCGGCGCGCAGCGCGCGGATGCGTCCGATGCGCTGGCCCATGAGAAACGCGAGCTTGATGAATCCCGCCGGCGTCAGCAGGAACTTCAGCTTGAAATTGACGCCGTCGTCCAGACCGCCCGCGAGGCGGAGCGCGAGCTTGCCGCTCTGCAGGCGCAACTGCAGTCTTTGCAGCAGCAGGCCCAGTTCGCCCGCCAGCAGCACACCCAGCTTGCCCGTCAGCAGCAGCTTATCCGCCAGCGCCATGAGGAAGTAACCGCCAAGCTTGCCGGCGCCTCGGAACTCATCGCTCAACGCATCGGCGCGGAGGCAGCCGCGGAAGAAATCCTGACCCGGAGCCGGCACGAGCTTTCCCACCAGACACAACAGCAGGAAAGCTTTGCCCGCCGGATGGCGGAACTTAATCGTGAAGTGGAAAACGACAAATCCCGCGCCATGGATTTGATGCGCCAGCTCGCCCGCGGCCAAAGCCAGTTCAACGCCCAATCCGTGACCCGTCAGAATATTGACCGGCAACTTGAACGCCTCGCCTCTCGCACCGCGGAACTCCAGGAGCAAATTTCCCAATGCGATGCGCAGGTCGCCCAGCTCGCCCTGCAACGCGACGAACTTGTCGCCGCCGCCGCCGTTAAACAACAGGAAATCCAGGAAATTCGCGCCCGGCAGCAGGCCAATAACCAGCGCACCGCGGAACTCATGGAACTTCTCGGACGCCGGCGCGAACACCGCAGCGCGCTGGTCAGCCGCCGCAATACTCTCACCGATCTGCAACGCCGCCGCGAAGGCGTCGCCCAGCCCGTGCAGGAACTGCTCAAGCGACGTGATTCCAACCAGGGATTCGCCTGCGTGCAAGGCATGATCGGCGATTTGATTGATGCGGATGTGCAAACCGCACCGCTCATAGAAGCCGCCCTCGGCGAAATGCTTAATGCCGTTGTCGTGGAATCCGCGGATCTGCTGTGCGCCCAGGCTCAGGACTGGCGGCAACTCGCCGGCCGCGTCCGCGTGATCTGCCTGGATCAGCTTCCCCCTTACCGCCACGACGCCTACGACACGCGGCATATTCCCGATGCACGCTGCGCCGTTGACCTGATCCAGTATCAACCCCTTATCGCCCCGCTTGTGCTGCGGCTGCTTGGCCGCACGCTCGTGGTGGATACCCTTGAACAGGCCATTGCCCTGCAGCGCAGCGGTCCACGGAATTATCGCTATGTCACACGGAATGCCGAAGTGCTTAATGCCGACGGCGTCCTGGAAATCGGCGACGGCTCCCGCAAGCTCGGCACAATCTCCCGCCGCGGTGAATTAAGCAAACTCGCCGCGGAAATTGCCCAAACCGAATCCGAAATCGCGGAATTAACCGCCCAAGCCGCCGAATGTGATCAGCAGGCCCGGCAGCTCGGCGCCGGCCAGCAAAGCCTCCGCGATGCCCTTTTCAACACCCAAACCACCCACGCACAGGTCAACGCCCAGTGGCAGCACTCCGGCCAGCAGGCGGATAAACTCCGCGGCCAGCAGCCGCTGATCGCCGTTGAAACCCAGCACCTGCACCAGCAGGCCGCTCAATGCGATCAGGCCGTTGAATCTTTGAAACATGAAATCGTCACCGGTGAACAAACGCTCAAGGAACTGGAAACATCCGTACAGCAGCGCCTTGCGCAGCTCCAGCAGCAGCGCGATACCCTGGCGGAAATATCCGAACAAACCACCAGGCTCCGCGTCGCCATGGGGCAGGCCCAGGAACAGCGCGCCGCCGCCGCCCGCGAACTTGCCCAGGCGCAGCAGTCGCACCGCGATACGCAAAGCCAGCTCGCACATCTTGATGAAGACCTTGCCGGCGTGGAAAACAGCCTCGGTGAAACCAGCCGCGCCGCCGCCGCCCATGAGCAAAACGCCCTCGCCGCCGGCGCAAAACTCGGCGATGCCCAGGCTGCCGTGGAGGAAAATGCCCGGAGGCTCGCCGCACTTCGCGGCAATCAGCAGCAAATCAATCAGGACCTCGGCTCCCGTCAGGCGCAGGTCGATTCCCTGGCCGCACAGGAACATGCCCTGTCATTATCGGAAAATGAGCTGAGCGTGCGCCTCGAAACGCTGGTGGAACGCACCGCTGAAGAAGCCGGCGTAAACCTCGTGGAACTCCATACGGACTACACCCCGCCGGAAAATGTTGACTTCACCGCCATGGCCGCGGAAATTGACGACCTTAAAGCCCGCATGAGCCGGCTGGGCAATGTCAACCTTGACGCCATCAATGAATTAAGCCAGCTGGAAGAGCGCGAAACGTTTCTCACCGCCCAGATCGCCGATATTGTCGACGCCAAACGCCAGCTTGAGGAACTCATCGGGAAAATTGACGATGACTCCCGCGTTCGCTTCCAGGAAACCTTCAGCGCCATCCGCACCCAGTTTCAGGAAATGTTCCGCAAGCTTTTCGGCGGCGGAAAGGCGGATGTCGTTCTGGAAAATCCGGATGATATTCTGGAATCAGGCATTGAAATCATGGCCCGTCCCCCCGGCAAGGAGCTTCAGTCCATCAGCCTGCTTTCCGGCGGTGAAAAAGCCATGACCGCCATCGCCCTGGTCATGTCCATATTCAAAAGCAAACCGTCACCGTTCTGTATTCTCGATGAAGTCGATGCCCCTCTGGACGAAGCAAACACCGGCCGCTTCGCCGCCATCGTTCAGGAATTTAACGCCCACAGCCAATTTGTGGTCATCACCCATAACAAGCGGATGATGGCCGTGGCCAATCTGCTTTACGGCGTTACCATGCAGGAACAGGGTGTAAGCAAACGCGTGGCCGTGCGGTTTGATAACCGCAATGCCGCCGCACCCGCCCCTGAACCCGCAACGCAAATTTCCGCGGCCTAAACAGGCAAAGGCAACACTCTGGCAAAAAGCTGGCGCGCACCCCGGAATTTTGAGCCTCCAACCCCGGGCGCGCGCACCGCCCACACGAGCGTGTTCTGCCGGACATTCCCACAATTCCGTTTCAGCCCGGCTGAATTTCACAACTGTTGCACACCCAATGATTATAAAGCATAATATGATATAATCTTTTTTGCGGCAGCGCGGACCTTTAGCATCCACGCAGTTCCCTTGCCCCTTTCATAAAAGATGGAGGTATCGCCATGAAACGCTTTACATTCATACTGCTGGTTGCGGCCGTTATGGTCCTCGCTTTGGCCGCTTTCGGCACGCCCCGCGCCCATGCCGCTCGCCGCCACCATACCGCGAACATGGCTTGGTGGACGCATGCCCGCTTCGGCATGTTCATCCACTGGGGCCTTTACGCCGTTCCCGCGGGTACTTGGCACGGCCGCCGAATCAACGGTATTGGTGAATGGATCATGAACAATGCTGACATCACCCGCTCCGCATACGCCAAACTCGCCGCAAAATTTGATCCCGTTGATTTCAACGCGGATCAATGGGTTAAAATGGCTCGTGACGCCGGCGTCCGCTACATCGTCATCACCACCAAACACCACGATGGATTTTGCATGTTCCGCACCGCCGCCACGCATTACAACGTTGTTCAAGATACACCATGGCATAAAGACCCCATGGCTCTTCTTGCCGCGGCCTGCAAAAAATATGGCATCCGCTTCTGCACCTACTATTCCGTGCAGGACTGGCACAGCCGCTGGACCCTGCCTGATCATGTCGTCAACTCCAAGCCCTTCTGGCAGGCCATGCGGTTTACCCCAAATGGCGGCGGTGAACATTATGTCCACTATATGCAAACCCAGGTCGGCGAGCTTATTCATCAATACCATCCGGGGTTGATATGGTTTGATAACCCCCATGCCGTGCCCTGGAAAACCGCATCCGGAACGCCGGTTCACGG
>JAKBBN010000003.1 GCA_021808485.1 Planctomycetota bacterium
GAGCTGTGCAGCGGCGTTAAGCGTTCGCTTCCCCATCACCAGATTCCGAATTCCGACTGCCATCACCGGCCCAAGCCGCCGCCCATACGCCGGTTGCACGCCATGCCGGCGCCGGCCAGACAGGAAACCTGCGATAGTGCGATGCACCGGTTTTTGCGCGAACTGACCGCACGCACGCCAGCCGCTTTGCGCCATCGTATCGTCGTGGTGAAACTGTTCATCCAGTGCAACCATGGATTATTCCGCTCAATGCCCGTTGAAAAGACTGCCTGCATTTTACCGCCGCCGGCAATTTTGCACAGCAAGCGATCCATTCATCGGATGTCTGTAAAATGCCGCAACCGGCTGAGGACAAAAGCGTTCAGGCTTCTCAGGCCCGACCATCCGCTGACCATGCCCGCCGATTATTCTCCATCTGAAAATTCCCCGCGGATGGCCGCTTTATAGCCTCCCAATGAGTTGAAAGTTCGCCTTAAAGCGGGAAAACCGGGGGATCGCAGGGCCTTCGCGCTTATTTCACTTTTCGCCCGGGACCGTCGGCGGAAATTGGACTTCACACCCGACTTCGGCAAACATCTTCGACAGTTCGGTAGCCGTTTGGTTTCCCCGCACGATTTTTTTAATCGGCGGCGATGATCCCCCGGCGGGTCTGAGGCTCATCTCGTACAATCGCGTAAAGCCCGCCCCGAGGCCGGTTAAGCCACGGTCGGCAAACGTCACGGAGGCACCGTCCAATGTGAATAAAGAAACCTTGCATCTCACAAGCGACCGCCGAACCACCCGAAGGTCGTGACCGCCGTTAATAATTTCATACCGCTCCAGTGAACGGAGTTCGTACAGCCCCCAGAGACAAAAAGCCAGGGGAATTGCGACGTCCAAAGCAAGAAATATCATCACTCGAAAAATCGACGGAATCGCCGTTCGCACTCCATGGGGAACCATCACACAAAAAACAGTAAAACCTGCCGCAAGCAAAAGAATTCCCGCCGGCCGCGAGCCAGTAATTTTCACCTTTGTCATGATCGATCACCTGCCCTTCAGCCTCTTCGACGGCCTATATTCCCGATGCCGTGGCCTGACGCTCCGTTAACTGTCAATCGGTGGGCAAGGCTGGCGAGGCATTATCCCTGCGTCAACCGCGGCAAACCGGCAGTCCACTTTCACCGCTCTGCATCGGCCTCGCTTCGCCACACAGCGGCTCTCCGCCGCCGGGCGGTGATGTTATCGACGCGTCGCATCGGGCATTGTCGGCCCGGGATACCCAACTCGGTCTCGGCCGTGCCCAAACCACTGCCGCGCCTGGGCGCGTATTGTACCTCAATACGGTTTATCACGCGCCGCGCCCCGGTTGGCTCAAAGGCTTTATACGGGCCGACGGCGGGGACAACCGCGATCCGGATAACCCGGATAACATGGTCGGCGGCGCGCCGTCGATACCGTCGGTACCTAAGATTCCCAATAAAAATATGGGCGCATCCCAGAACTGCGGCCGACGAACAATCGTAGAATATTCAGCAGGATATTGTTATGCTTATTTAATTATTGGCGGCAACAGGAGACTACAGCATGGCAAAGCTTTCACGCAGAGCATTGATGGCGGGCGCGGCGGTGGGAACGGCAATTATCGCAACACAACGCAACGCAAAGGCGACAATTCCGCAAGGCAAGCAGACCGGTTACCGCGATCCGGGAATGGGCATGAAGGCTTATTCTTTTGACTTGGCCGATGTGACGATTCTCCCCGGCCCATTTCATGCAAACATGACGCGGGACCTGAATTACCTATTGGCTTATGACTGCAACCGGCTGCTGGCATCGTTCCAAAAGGTATCCGGAATTCCCCCTAAAGCACCCACCCTGGGCGGATGGGACAGCGGCGGCCAGGGCGGTACCATCTGCGGGCATTATCTTACGGCCTGTTCCATGATGTACGCGCACACAAAAGATTACCGCCTTTTGGAAAAAATTGATTACATTCTGCCGCGCCTGGCCGCATGCCAAAAGGCCAATGGTCGGCAGGATCCGCAATTCAAAGGCTACTGCGCCGGACTGCCGGGCAGTATTGCGGCATTTAAGCAGGCGTTGGCCGGCAATATTAATGTCGGCGACCCGAAGGCATTGTTTTCATTTTCGCTTAACGGCATGTGGTCGCCATGGTATTCCGTGCACAAGATAATGGCGGGTTTACGTGATGTATGGCTGCATGTGGGCCGCAGCCAAGCCAAAGATATTTTGATCGGCATGGCGGACTGGTGCGCGCAATACCCGGCCAAGCTGACCGAAGCCCAGATGCAGACCATGCTGATCAGTGAACAGGGCGGCATGAACGAAGTTCTTGCGGATGTGTACGCCATTACGGGCCGGCGCAAGTACATGAAGCTGGCCGAGGCGTTTAATGAAAAATCGCAGCTTGACCCATTGATGCACAAAAAAGACATCCTTACCGGCTGCCATTCCAACCAGTATATTCCACGGGTCATCGGCATTGCGCGGCAGTATGAATTGGGCGGCGGAGATAAATACCGCACCGGTTCGGAATTTTTCTGGCAAACGGTGGTCCGCCATCGCAGCTATGTGTTCGGCGGCAACAGCAACCATGAATATTTTTTCCCGCTCGGCGATGCGTGGCAGCAATTAAGCGTGGGTACGGCGGAAACCTGTTGCACCTACAACATGCTCAAACTCACCGAGCATTATTTCAGCTGGAATGCCACCATGGAGGCGGCGGATTTTTTTGAACGCGCCCTGGTGAACCATATCCTGGGCTCGCAGGACCCGGATACAGGCATGATCACCTATTACATGTCCATGCGGCCGGGACATTTCAAAACCTTTAACACCCCCTGGGATTCCTGCTGGTGCTGCATGAGCACCGGCATGGAGAACCACGCCAAATATTCCCGCGGGGTTTACTACCACAACGGCCGTACGCTTTGGATCAATCTGTTTATGGCCTCGGAACTTAACTGGAAGACCGCGGGCATGAAAATCCGCCAGACCACCCGCTTCCCGGATGAAGGCGCGGTCCGCATTGAGTTTATGTGCGAAAAACCGACGGAGGCGCATATCAAGCTCCGGCACCCCTATTGGTCCACTCCGGCCATGGACATCCGCCTCAACGGCAAATCCATAAATGCTGGCACACCCGGAACCTATTTGGAGTTGAACCGAACCTGGACCAATGGCGATACGCTGGAAATTGAACTTAAAATGCCCCTGCGCACGGAAAAAATGGCGCACCATCCCTCTACGTTCGCCATTCTTGCCGGCCCCCGGGTGCTGGCCGCCACGCTGGGCAATGACCTTATGCTGCCCCCGGTCCCCTATGCCAACGGCAACCAATATGAATGGGCCAGTGTGCCGGACCCGGAAGTAATCCCGCAATTGATGGCGGACAATGCCCCCGTGGAGCAATGGGTGAAGCCGGATCCGGAAAAGCCGCTGGTCTGGCATACCCATGGTGTGGGCCGGCCGCACGATGTAACGCTCGTTCCATTTTACAAAGTGGCGCACGAGCGATATGTGGTCTACTTTAATCCGCTGACACCCGGCCAATGGGCGCAGGAAAAGCGGATGGAGGCCCAACGCCGCAAAACCGACCGCCTGGTACGTGAACATACGATTGACCGGCTGGCCGTCGGCAGCGCCGCATCATTGAAGGCACACCACCTGCGCGACGAAGTCAATGTGGATCAGGGCCATGCGCCGGCCGGCCATTGGATCGACGCCCACGACGGCGGCGGATTCACCTTCAGCCTGAAGGTTCTTCCGGATTCACCGATGGCGCTGGCCTGCACATGGTGGGGCAGCGACAGCGGCGGAAGAAAGTTCCACATCATGGTGGATGGAAAGGTCATTGCCACGCAAGTTCTTGATGCGATTGATCCGGGCCGGCTGCACACCATTGTTTATGATATTCCACGTTCATTGACCAAGGGTAAAACCACGATTTCCGTCCGTTTGCAGGCGGATCCGGGCAATTTCGCCGGGGGCCTGTTTGACTGTCGCAGCATTCAGCTGCCGGGTTAAGGCGCGTGCAGGCCGGAGTGCCGCACGGGCGTGCAAAACCGTATGAATAGGGCCAAAAGCCGCCTGCCGGCCCCTGGGCCGGCAGGCGCGGTTTACCCATCTTGTAAAACCATGGTTTTACAACCCCGCCGATGCTATAATGCCGGACAAGGATGCTGCCCGGACGGCATACCGGCGTGTGCTGCGGTCAGCCTGCCTTGGAAGGCGGAATAGCCTGAAAGCTGTGATGAGGGCGGGGTGACAGGTTAACGCCGCACCACCGGCGGCCGGAACCGGGATAGGCGGCTGCGGCCAGGCTGCAGCGGCTGAAATACCGCCTCGGCGGGACAGAGTGGCGCCAAAGAGCCGCCATTTGGTCCATGGAAACAATAAGACTTAAAAGAGGCTTGACGAGCCGAATTGTTCGCTGAAGGAATCCGGACGAAGGTTTGAGCATACGGAAGTAATGCATGAAAATAGACCCCCGCTTTGCAGTTGAGAACGGCGCTGAAATCTTCGGCGGATCGGAACTGCTGGTAAAAGGGTGTTTGGAAACGCCGGGCGGCGTGGCGCTGCTGACCGGTTATCCGGGATCTCCGCTGGCCGGTTTTTTTGACACCTGCGGTGATATTGCGGAATTGCTGGACGCGCATGGCGTATGCGCAAAAATGGCCAACAACGAAGCCATCAGCGTGGCGATGCTGAATGGCTCGCAAATGGTGGGGGTAAAGGGAATTGCGGTATTTAAATCCGTCGGGCTGCATGTGGCCGCCGACGCGCTGGCGCTGGGCAACCTGGCGGGGATTCCGCACCCCTCCGGTGGAGCGATTGTTGTAAGCGGTGATGATCCCTGGAGCGATTCCACGCAGGTGCCGGCGGATTCGCGATTTTTGTTTGAACATTTGCGTGTGCCGGTGCTGGAACCGGCCAATCCGCAGGAACTCAAGGATTGGGTCGCATTTGGGTTTGACCTGTCCGCCGCATCCAAGCTTTATATCGGCATGATGGTAACCGTGGCGCTGGCGGACGGGGGCGGCACGGTCATTTGCCGGGAAAACCACTGGCCGGTCATTTCCACCAAAGATCGCATCGCCATAGAAACGGCTAAAATTCCCGTTGATACCACCGTTTTGCTGCCGCCCCGAAGCTGGAAACAGGAATTGACGTTCCCCAGCCGCTTCGCCGCTCTTCTGGAACGATGCCGACAGCTCGGGCTTTCGAAAATCATCAATCCAATTGAACGCACGTGGCGCGGCGGCCGGAGTGAAAAATGCCCCATCGGATTTATATCCTCGGGCATGTCCTATACCATTCTTATGCATGCGCTGCAGGAAATGGGACTTGCCGGTTCATTTCCCACACTGAAACTGGCGATCAGTTACCCGATTGACACCAAGCTCGTCGATGAGCTTGCCGGCATGTGTGAACGCATCATCGTGGTGGAAGAGCGCCGCAGCTTTATTGAAAAACAGGCGGCTGAGCACTTTACCACGCAGCGGCAGCTGCATCCGGAGCACCCCAATGCCGCGGTGCAGCTTTGGGGCAAGGTTTTTCCGGATAAGCAGCCGGGTATTCCGTCCTCCCGCGGATTGCACCCATCGATCCTGATTGAGCTTATCACGCGACTGTTGCGTGATACGCCCAATATTCCGCATGAACTTTCCAACGGCCGGCTTTCCGAAGAACTCGCCACCATCGCCATGGCGAACAACGCGCCGGCGGCGGTGCCGGTGCGCACGCCGGCCTATTGCCCCGGCTGCCCGCATCGGGATTCTTCCAGTGCCCTGCTGGAAATCCGACAGGACCTTCTGGATCCGCAGTACATGCAACAGCATCACGGCAAAGGGCCGGTTGATCTTGTCGCGCATGGCGATACCGGCTGCTACACCATGATGATGTTTGAACCCAACAAACCATTGATGCACAACTACAGCGGCATGGGTCTTGGCGGGGCCACGGGCGGCGGCGTTGACCCGTTTATCACCAACAAACAACTCGTATTCATGGGGGACGGCACATTCTTTCATTCCGGGCAGGTGGCGATCGCCAACTCGATTAACCAGGGGCAGGATATCACCTATATCATCCTGCAGAACGGCACCACCGCCATGACGGGGCATCAAACCAATCCCACGCAGGAAAAAGACATTCTGGGGCACCAGGCCCTTTCACATGACATTGAACGGATCGTACGCGCCATGATCCCTGATGCCGCCGGCCCGCTGCGATTCCGCGGCCGGGAAGGCCGCAATGAACCGCAACCCCGCGTAGTCCGCCTGCATCCGCAGGATCGCGATCATTACCGCAGCATGCTGGAACGCATTATTCTGCAGGACGGCGTGAAAGTTGTGGTGGCGGACAAGGAATGCGGCATTACTTTTCACCGCCGGCGGCACCGCGCGGAAGTGGCGGAGAAGAAGGAACTCGGCTTCATCCGGCAAAAAGCCTATATGAATGTGACGGAGGAAGTCTGCGAATATTGCCTGGAGTGCACAAACCAGACGGGCTGTCCGGCGCTGAAAATATCCCAGACGGATTACGGCCCGAAAATCCAGACGGATTTCACCACCTGTGTGAATGATGGAGCCTGCTCGCGCATTCACGCGTGCCCCAGTTTTGAACAGGTGATCGTCACGCGCAGCCGCCCGCCGCGGATGCCGGATGAAGTTGTGGACCTGACGGGCATGCCGGAGCCGCCGCCGTTGAAAATGGGGGATCAGTGGCGGTGCTACATGGCGGGAGTGGGCGGGATGGGCATCGGCGTGGCCGGTGAAATTCTGGTGCGTGCCGGCCATAAGGAAGGCTATCAAATTTCATTTGTGGACAAAAAGGGACTGGCCATCCGCAACGGCGGAGTGTTCAGCCAGTTGCTGTTTTCCCGCGCGCCTATTCAGGGTTCGGCGATTACTCCGTTCGGCAAGGCGGATTTGCTGATAGGCATTGACGCCGTGGAAGCCGCGCGGGCCATTTCCCCCAACGATTACCTGAGGGTGGCTTCACCAAAACATACCCGGGCGGTGGTGAACGTCGGCAAGACGCCCACGATTTTAACCCTGCTGGGCCGCGAGGATTTTTCCCCGGAGGCTTTGGCGGAGGCGATCCGCGGGCAGTGCATGCCGGGGCAGTTCTTCAGCTTTAACGTGGGCGATTTATGCGAGCGCCTGCTGGATTCCAAGCTGTACGCCAATATCATGATGCTGGGAGTGGCGTATCAGCTCGGCTTTATACCGGTTTCCTATAAAAGCATCACGTGGGCGATCCGCCATGCCGTCCGCCGGGAATTTGAACGCAACTACCGGGCGTTTAATATCGGCCGGAAAATTGTGCTGCGGCCGGACCTTTTCGGCGTGGCCGCGGCGCATGAAATTGAAACGGTGGATCAGGCCATTGAGCGCAAGGCCAACATTTTAAAGGTAAGCTCCATCTGGGGGGCGGGCAATGCGCGGCAATACCGGGAAATATGCCGCGAATCGCTGGCGGCGATGAAAGGCCTGGAAGAATCGGCACAGCGGGATTTTGCCATCCGCCTGTTTGACGCAATACAGTGGGGCACATTGCCTTACGGCCGTTCCTATGCGGCGCGCGTTGTAAAAACATGGCAGCAGGACACCGCAGAACGGAACTTTGCCGTCACAAAGGCGGTGATCTGGAACCTGGCCAAAGTGATGATGATTAAAGATGAAGTGTACGTGGCCATGATGTACACCAGCCCGGAAAAATACCGGCGGGATCGACGGCGATTTAACGTGAACCCCGCGAACGGGGACCGGATCAAATACCTGCATTTGAACCGCCCGGAGTTTGACATTGCCGGGTTTAAAGTGCGGTTTCACCTGAAAGGCCATGATTGGCAGATGCGTATTTTGCGTCATTGCCGGTTTTTGCGGTCGTTGCTGCCGGCTTGGCACTCCCGTGAAAAAGCTTTCCGGGATTGGTACATCCACCTGGTGGATACCTGCGAACTCCATGAACCGTGGCTGTACAACCTGTGGCTGGATATCCTTAACACACCCCAAAGTGTCACGGGTTATCGGGAAGTGCGGTATCCCAAACAGGATGCGGCAATGGCACGGGTGCGGGAAATTTCCAGTGCGATTGCGGCGGGTAAATCCGACAGCCGCTTCCGGCAGACCGCGCGTACCGTGAATCTTTCCAACCAGATCATGAGCAGTTTCCGGTAATTTGATTGCTCCCTGGGCACCACGCCAGCCTCGCAGGCGGGGCCGGGGAAGCATCGGCGGCCGAATTCAAAGCGATACAGGATTGACGCCGTCACAGGCGGCAACTAGCATACCGTCAGGCAGGAATCGGCGGGACCTGGCACAAGAACCCAAGCCGGTTACCGGTGGATTTTACGGAATGGGCGGCCGGGCGTACGCGGAAAATGCATGGCAGAAAAACAGATATCCAATCAACAACCGGAAAACGACAGCGTCGGGCCGTTGTCCAGCGTGAAAAACGCGCATCAGCCTGAAAAGGTGGAGCAAGTCACGGATCCGCTGGAACAAAGCATCCAGCCGCTGGAACCGGGGCCGCAGGATCCGCCGTTGGCCATCATTTCCGATATTCATGCCAATTACGAAGCGCTGCAGGCGGTCATGGCGGAAATACGCTCGCGCAATATCGAACATATCTGCTGCCTAGGCGATGTGATCGGTTACGGGCCAAACCCGCTGGAATGTCTGGACACGGTTATTGATAATTGTGAATTCACCATTATGGGAAATCACGATTTCGCTATTTTTTACGAACCATTTAACTTTAATACCGCCGCGGAAAATGCCGCTTACTGGACGCGCGGGCAGTTTGAAGCCGATTCGGACCGTGTCCGGCGCAACCGCCGCTGGCGGTACCTGGGGAATATGCAGACGCGCATGAACCATAAGCGATTTCTGGCGGTTCACGGTTCCCCCCGTCGGCCGATCAATGAATATATATTCCCGGATGATATTTATTCCGCGACAATTAAAATCCAGAGCATTTTTGACCGCATCACACATCTGTGCTTTGTCGGCCATACCCATGTTCCCGGCGTATTTGTGCCCCAGCCGGACTTTTACTCCCCGGAAGATCTGAACAACGAATACCGGATCAGTGATGAAAAAGCGATCATCAACGTGGGTTCCGTCGGCCAGCCGCGTGATCATGACCCGCGTGCGAGTTTTGTCATTCTGCATCATGACCGGGTGGAGTTTTTGAGGGTGGCTTACGATGTCAATGCCACGGTTGATAAAGTGCGGTCAATAGATGCGCTGGACAATTTTCTTGGCCAGCGTCTTCTGGAGGGGACCTGACAGTGGATTGCCGGGAGAAAACCGGCTTTAAGAAATTGCCGCATGCCTTGGCGACGGGTCCGTGCAGAAAATGCGCCCCTGACCGGCGCAACGGCGGCCGCGGGTATTTCGCAATCGGCGGCCCGGCTGCCGCCTGTTGTGCCGTACAAAGCCGCGGCTCCCGCACTTAGAACAGGAAAACCATGGACCTTAAGCAATTATTCCGACTGATGATCATAGTGCTGCTGGTTGTGCTGGGCACAAACCTGGTCATGACGCATTTTTTTTCCAACCAGCCGCAAAAAAAGCCGGCGATCGGCGGGGCCTCCCCGCAGGTTAAGGCAAACTGGAATCCCGCGGGAGCCAAGCTGGTCAAGCTTGGCGACAGCGCGCCGGGGTCGAAATTCAATCTTGCCGTAACGGTCAGCAACGTGGGCGCCGGACTGGACCACGTTGCCATTAATGCTTCGCTGTACCGTGCGGATCTAAATTCAAACAAGCCGCTGCAGTTGCTGAAGCATCAGCGGGATTTTCCATACGCTTTGGCGGCCAGGTCCGCCACGCTGCCCGGCGCCGGACTGTTCAATCTTAATTCACCATGGACGATTGCGTCGGTTAACGCGGCGCGTACCAGGGCGGTCCTGCAATACGAGTTGCTGGCGGCGAATCACAAGCCGCTGGCAATGCTGGAACGCATCTATCACCTGAATCCACATTCCTATGATTTGCACGTTACGCAGCGGATTATCAACGAAACCGGCAGGCCGCTGCAGATATCAATGAAAATGATCGGTTTGACCAGTCTGCCGCTGGGCCATGAAGAAACCGATCTGCGAACCATCCAAAGCGCCACGTATCGCAGTGCGAGCAAATTTCTGGATGTCAGCGGTTCACCGGAAGCCTACCAGGTGAAAATGCTGGGGGCTGGCGCCGCGCCGGTGCCGCTGGGCAGTTTTACGGGCGAAAATCAGATTTTGTGGATTGCGTCATCCAACCGCTTTTTCACCATGATCATGCGACCGCTGCCGTCCGGCGCGGCGACATATGAATATTTCGACAGCGGCAAAAAATTCCCGGAAATTAACTTTCTGGGCAAGGCGACCGTGCGGCGGATGGGTCCGAACGCGGATGAGGCGGACCCGCGAGGCGTGCTGGGGGTGGCTTTAAACTCCTCCCTCCTGACTGTTCCGGCGCACGGCCGGACGGACATGCCGTTTGTGATTTACTGCGGCCCCAAGAAACGGGCGATTCTCGCCGGGTCTGCGGCCGCCAAGCCCGGTTCGCATGCCTATGACTACCGGCTTTACAATTATCTGTCGGTGATTCAATTCAACCAGGGGAGTTGGTGCTCATTTCTCACGTTTTCATGGCTGTCGCTGGCTATTCTTAAGCTTCTGGACTGGATCCATGCCGTGGTCGGCAATTACGGCATCGCCATCATGATACTGGTGCTGTTTGTCCGCCTGCTGCTGCATCCGCTGACGCGCTGGGGCCAGGTGAATATGACCACCATGCAGCGCAAAATGGCCAAACTGCAGCCGGAAATTGAACGCATTAAAACCAAATATGCCAAGGACAAGCAGCGGCTGCAGCAGGAGACGATGCAGCTTTACCGCCAGCGGAATGTGAACCCGGCCGCAGGCGTGCTGGGCTGCCTGCCCATGCTGCTGCAAATGCCCATCTGGATCGCTCTTTATTCCGGACTTCAGGTGGATATTGATCTCCGGCAGGCCAGCTTCATTCCCGGATGGATCACGGATCTTTCCGGTCCGGACACATTGGCCCGCTTTCATACTTCGTTTCAGATTCCCATCCTTGGCTATTCATCCCATGGACAGGATTTTATCGCCTTCAACCTGCTGCCGCTTCTGCTGGGAATCGTGTTTTTCCTGCAAATGCGGTTTCAAATGCGATTGGCGCCCACTCCGACGGATCCCCAACAGAGACAGGCGCAAAAAATGACGCAGTTTATGGTGATTCTGTTTCCGCTATTTTTATACAACGCCCCCTCCGGCCTGAATCTTTATATTTGCGCCAGCACGCTGGGCGGTCTGATTGATATGACTCTTATCCGCCGCCATATCAAAAAACTGGATGCGAAGGCCGCGGCCGAAGCGGCCTGACCACACCGGCGGAATAGGAACCGCCTGCGGCAGATAATTTTGCCATTCAGGGTGAAATTTTATGCATCGCACCGGCAAAAAAATTATGCCGCGGGCGGCGGCCAAGGCCCCTCAAACCGCAACGGCCCGAATAAGTCGTTCAGCGGCCGGACAGCGTGTCTCCATTGCGTTGCCCAATGGCGCATTGATGGAAACCCGGCTGAAGCAAGACCATGGAAAAGCCGCCACATCAGCCATTTATTATATTGCGGCGTCGGGCCGGCAAGTGCGATGGAAACCCGGCCGCCAATACGCCGGCGGATCCATGTGGCACGTGGACGGCCGCGGAAACATTTATGGTTTTGATTTTAATAAACCGCGCCGGGTCTATATCTGCAGGATGGATGGGCGGCACGTGGCCACCCTGATACTTTTCCTGCACAGGAAAAGCCTCCTGCGGCCGACCTTTTTCCGCACCGGAGTCCGGGGTATCCGTTTTTCAGCCGGCGGCGGAAAAAGGGAATTTCTGTCATGGGACTGCTTGGCGCGGCGGCTCCGCCGTCGCCGGGGTGCGGCCTATGCCGCCGGTGCCATGGCCTGGCTGACCGGCCGGACGGAGGCGGCCCGCCGCCGATCTGCCGCGCCTCCGGAGGCGGGGAAGCGAGCGTCTGTGACTTTGGAAAAAGACCGGTAGAATATGCATGCCCGGATGAATACGGGCTTTGCAACCGGTTTTATGGTGCGTCATGCTGCGTGAACTTCACATATCCAATCTCGCGGTAATTGCCGACGCCAGGGTGGAATTAAGCCCCGGCCTAAATTGCTTTACCGGGCAGACCGGGGCCGGAAAGTCGCTGGTTCTGGGGGCGCTGGAATTGCTGCTGGCGCTGCGTTCGCCGCAGAACATGCTGCGCAGCGGCAGCCGGGAAGCCCGCGTTACCGGCGTTTTTTATCTGGCAAGTGAAAAATTGCGAAAAACGCTGGCGGACCTGACCGATCTTCCCCTCGCCGAGGAACCGGAACTTATTCTGTCCCGCCGCATTCACGACTCCGGACGCACGGGCGCTTCAGCGAACGGCCATCCGCTTAATGGCGCCATGCTCAAAAGCGTCGGTGAAACGCTGGCGGATATTCATGGCCAGCATGATGCGCAGTATCTGCTCAAACCGGCCAATCAACTGGCCCTGCTGGATGATTTTTCCGGCGCCGCGGACCTTGGGGAACAGTTTCGCCGCATCCATGCGGAGCGCCGCGACTTAATAACACGATTGGATGAACTTGCCGCCGGCGAATCGCTGCGGAAGCAGCAACTGGAACTGTATGAATTCCAGGCCGCGGAAATTGATGAAGCCGCCTTTTCCGCGGGCGACCAGGAGCAGTTGGAAAGCCGGCACCATACGTTGTCCAACATGGAAAAAATAAAGCGGCAGGCAGGCGCGGCCTATGATGCGTTGTATGACGAGGAGGGGGCGGCGGTAGGACGCTTGAAGGCGATATCCTCTCTACTGCTGGAATTGGCGAACCTTGCCCCGGATTTTTCAGCAATTGCCGAGCAGGTGCGTGAGGCCGCCGTAAGCCTGGATGATGCCGCATTTGCGCTTCGCCGCGGCATGGATAAGCTGGAATTGGATCCGGATGAACTTGCCCATGTGACCGAGCGGCTGAATTTGCTCAACCGTTTGATGAGCAAATACTCCGGCGCCGGCGGAAACATCGGGGATCTTCTGCAGTACCGGGCCGCCATCGGCGAAGATATCGCCCGGTTGCGTACGGCCGATCAGGATTCATCCCAAAGCCGCCGTCATGTGGCCGAACTGGAGGATCAGTTGGCGGTTGTCGGCAGCCGGCTTTCCGCAGCGCGGCAATCCGGGGCGGTAAAATTAACGTCGCTGGTGCAAAAGCATTTGGCTGAATTGGGCATGAAGGACGCCCGCCTGCAAGTTCAGTTTCAGCCGGCGGCCCGGGATGCCGCCCCGTCGCACGGTTCGGACGGGGTCGTGGATGTTTATCCGCTGCCTTCCGGATTGGAAACCGTTGACCTGCTGATTGCCCCGAATCCCGGACAGGAGCCGCGGCCGCTTAGAAAAATCGCCAGCGGCGGTGAGCTTTCCCGGGTTATGCTGGCCATTAAATCCATCATGGCGCAGCCGGACCGCGTGAGCGTACTGGTGTTTGACGAAATTGACGCCAACGTCGGTGGACGGATGGGCACGGTGCTGGGCGAAAAACTTCGCGGGCTGGCGTGCCATCATCAGGTGCTTTGCATCACCCATTTACCACAGATCGCCGCCTTCGCTGACCGGCATATCCGCATTCAAAAGATTGTGGACAAAGGCGAAAGCTTCACCAGCGTGGAGCCATTGGAAGGTGAACCTCGCCTGCGCGAACTTGCGGAAATGATTTCCGGCAAGCAGATCACGGATACATCATTGGCGCAGGCCCGCGAATTGCTCGCGACCGCCCAAAACTCCGGCGATTCCGGCCCTGCTTCATCGCCGGCCGGAGCGAAAGCCGGCCGCGGCGCCCCGGCCATTAAGCCAGGCGAGCCTCATCGCAAAACAGCCCGAACTTCCGGCGGCCGCGGATCAAAATAGCGATGCTCATTGACGGTGGTATCCGCATATGCGGGAAAGCGCCGTTTTGCCGCAATCATGTGCGTCTATGGCTCCAAATCCGCCGGCTGCGCCGGCGGGACATACCGGCGGGAAAGGCGAACCGCCGTGTAATTAGCGCCGCGCTAAATTTTCAGATCAGCGTTTGGTCAATCCGGCAACTGGCGGTAAAGTATTCTGCGAAACATGCGGCTTATGGCCGGTTGTTGCACCGGTGCAACGAAAAGCCGTGTTGAAAGGAAAGAACCCCATGGCAAAGATTAATCGTAAGGACCTGCTGAAGGAAACAATTGAGCATTTTGACATCACCTCGCAACCGGGAATTGTGCCGCTGGTGGAATCCATGAAATCGATGGCTTTTTCCTCGCGTGATCTGTATCGTGCGGCGGACATCTTTGATCGCATGCTGCGGGACACGGAATGCGCCGTTATTTTGACACTGGCCGGATCGCTGATTTCCGCCGGACTGAAAAAAATAATTGTGGACATGTTGAAAAACAATATGGTGGATGCCATTGTTTCAACCGGCGCCAATATTGTGGATCAGGATTTTTTTGAGGCAATGGGGTTCCGGCATTACGTCGGCTCGCAATATGCCGACGACACGGTGCTGCGTGACCTGCATATTGACCGGATTTACGACACTTATATTGATGAAGACGAACTTAGAGTTTGTGACGACACCTCCCGTCTGATTGCTGATTCGCTGCCGCCCGGCCCCTATTCCAGCCGCGAATTCATTCGCGAAATGGGCCGCTATCTGAGCCGGAACGCCAAGGATCGAAACAGTATTGTTCTGACGGCTTATGAAAAAGGCGTGCCGATTTTCTGCCCGGCATTCTCCGACTGTTCCGCGGGATTCGGCCTGGTGGTGCATCAGTTGAACCGGCCGGACGCACATGTCAGCATTGATTCGGCCAAGGATTTCCGGGAAATCACGCAAATCAAAATGATGAACCGGGAAACGGGTATCTTCATGATCGGCGGCGGCGTACCGAAGAATTTTACCCAGGATATCGTCGTGGCCGCGGAAATTCTGGGGGCGGACGCTCCCATGCACAAATATGCCGTTCAGATCACTGTGGCGGATGTGCGCGACGGGGCATTGTCCAGTTCCACACTGCGCGAAGCCAGCAGCTGGGGCAAGGTGGATACCCTGTTTGAACAGATGGTTTATTCCGAAGCCACGATTGCATTTCCGCTGATTGCGGGATACGCCTATCATAAAAAAGGGTGGAAAGGCCGCAAATCACGGGATTTTTCGGGTAAGCTGGATGCACTGAACCGCGGCGCGGGCATGGCGCAACCAAAAATTCAAAAGGTTCGGGCCGCCAGTGAAACAGGAAAGAACAAGACCGGCCGCCGCGGTAAAGTGACTGTTTAGGCGGTTTGCGGCGCATCACGCCGATCAGGCGAAATGCCGGCCGGGCACAAACCGTACAATTTTACCGGGATGTGCGTATGAAATATTTTATTTCAGGCATGTTTACCCGGTTAAGAATTGATCCGCCCGGCAAATACGGGACTCGGCAATGCGGCAGTCGGCTTTCCCGCCGCTCCGCCGGCCTGCGGATATGCCTGCTGTTGCCGGCTGCGGTTATTCCGGCTATCCATGAAATGCCGGCTTACGCCCATACGGCCGGCAGTGCGCCCGGTCCGGCAATCACCACTGTTTCCAGTCCGCCGGATTCCTCCCCTGCGGTCAACTACCTTGCGATGATCAACCGAATGGCCCGAACCGGTGTGAATCCTAAGCTCAATGCCGCGCGCACGCTTATTCCGATTTGGTGGCGGGCCATGGGAATGGAAAAACTGGTGCGGCAGTTCAAAAACGGTAGGAACCGCTATACGCTGGTTCCAAATACCGTTTTGCAAAAGATGCTAAGCAGGGAATTGGGACTGCCAGCCGGCGCGCCGCCCGGCCCAAAATTTTTACCGCTTTATGACACGCTGATGTGCGATCAAATTCCAGCAAACACCGCCCTGGGCAATGCCGCGGCAGCCGCGCTTACCGGCAAACGAAACTATTATTTGAGGGAATCTTTTACGGCGGAGTCACATCCCTGGTCCGCCCACCGGCGGCCATGGTTGGCACAGTGGCTGCGGATGAATCGCGCCGCGCTGAACGCCGCGGAACATGCAATAACACTGCCGCGGTTTTATACCCCAATTCTGCCGCGCGACAAGTTGGGCCTGTTGAGCGGAGTGATGCCGCAACTGACCGGCGCCGTCAACATGGCCGGCGCCATGGCGGTCCGCGCGATGCTGCGGCTGCACGAAGGCAACCTTTCCGGCTGTACGCATGACCTGTTGAGCATCCATCGCCTGGCGAGATTGATCGCGCAGGAACCGATGTTGAACAGCGAAATTGCCGCCTTTCATATTGAACACACCGCACTTCGCGGTGACCGCGCACTGGCGCGAACCGGGTGGATTCCATATCCGCGGATACAGGCTTTTCGCCGGCAATTGGGAGCGTTGCCTCCCATCCCGGGGATGGAGCGGAGCATCTGCATCGGCCAGCGATATAAGACGCTGGATGTGCTCCAACGTCTCGCGAATCCGGTGGTGCGAAAAGCACTGGACACCGGCGCTTACCAAATTATTTCGCCGGCGGCGCCCTGGACGGAGGCGAACTCCAAATTAGCCATGCGCCTGACCAATGTTATTTTTGATCGCCTTAAGAACGCGGTATTTTCCGTTCACTGCCTGCGATGCAGGCAACGCGCCCTTGAAAATATTTGGCCGGGAATGCGGACGTTGATTCTGCAATCCGGGCGCCGCGGCCGCGTGGTGCTGCGATTAAATATAGGGGTCGGCAGCCTGTTCAAGCTGGCGGCATCGACCGTAGCCCAATTCCGCATGGCGCAAATAGCGCTGGCCCTGGCGGCGTACCGCGCAAAACATGCCTGGTATCCGGACAGCCTGCGGGCCTTGCGGCCGGGATACTTTCGCATGCTGCCGCGTGATCCTTATACCGGGAAAACGTTTACCTATGCCGTAACCGCCCGGGGATGTGCATTGTTTTCGCCGGGGCAATTCCCCCTCGCAATTGCGGCCAATCAATATCAGCGCAAACAACCCGGACTGAAGGTTACGCTGCGATTGCGGCCCGGCATATTTCATTCTCCGGCCCGATATCGCTGACCGACCGCGGATGATCCGCTCCGGGATGCGGCAAAATGGGTGATGGTCAGGCGGATTGCCGCAGCGCCCGAGGGCCGGCAGTTGAACTTCCGACCGATTCCAATTCCGCTTTTTTAATCGCGTGAAGCCGTATTGCGGTCAGGTAATCGGTCAGTTTATGGCCGGCCCATGCGATACCCGCGGGGAAGTATGCATTGTGCGGGCCGGATTGCCGCCGCTCCGATTTGAGGGAAGAACTCCCCGTGTGCCCCGCTCCATTCCAGGCTGCGGATTTTTTCAACGGTTCAAAAATCTGATGCAGATGATCGCCTAAATCGTAGATATCCATTTGAACATTGCTCAGGCCGGCCTTCTGCAGTAGTTTTTCATAACTTCCCGGCTCAATCGCCCCGGAGAGTCCGAAACTGTGGGCGGTCAGGCTGTCGGCAAGTTCCGGCGGCAGCAGGCGCTTTATTGCCACATCGTGCAGAACCATGTGCCCCCCCGGCCGCAGGACGCGGCGTATTTCGCGCAGGACCGCCATACGGCTCCCCGCCATGCATACAGGCGCCCGGCTAATAACCCAATCGCAGGTACCGGATGGCAACGGTATTGAATCAATCCGGCAAAGATGAAATTCAATGTTGACCGCATCGCAATCCGCCAATTGCCGCCGGGCGGACGCGATTGCTGCCGCGCTGGAATCAATGGCCACCAATTTGCCGGTTGGTCCCAACCGCCGCAGCGTTTCCATGCAACCGGCGAAATCGACACAGCCGATCTCCACGATTACCTGCCCCGGAAGCGGTGCGGGAGGCGAAATTGCTGCGGATTCGAAGCGAATTGTTACAGGACCGCCGGTCGCGGCCGATTTGGAATCCCGCGGCCCCTGCCGGGATCGGCGGCGCATTGCCAGTCGCACCCGCAACGAAGACAGGAACCCGGCGGGCCTTTTCCGGCGGCGTTTCACCGGGCGGGCGATCGGTGGGGCGCCTTCCTTGGCCGCCGGGGAGCGGTTTTGCGAGATCATAGACAGCCCCCGCCGGGCCAAACGGCGAATGCCGGCTCGCGGAACCGGGCGTGGCATAACCGGGCATAGTCGTGACGCATTGAATCACGGCAATCACTGATGCCTTGAACGATGGCGTCTCCACGATGACGGAGACTGAATTGCGGTTTCACTTCGGTGCAGGGCAAAGGCTCGATTCTCCAACAATGATCGGTACTAAACCAATCTGGAAACAAGACCTCCCGCGTATTATCGGCAGTAACCGCTGGAATCCTTTAATCTGGTTCGGATGGTCGGCACAATTATCCCATCGGGCAGCCTTGGATCGCCCGGCCGGAAATGGCGCAGGGCATCACACTCCGATATTATTTAAAGGCACAAACAGCCTTTGTCTGTTTCCAAGGCTGAATGATTCTGTATAATCTGGCCGATAGCCGTTTGGTCCGGTCGTTCTTCTAATGGAAAGGCTTTCTGAATGCTTGACAAGAAAATTTACTTTAACGCATCATTGCCGCGTTCCGGCTCAACCCTGATGCAGAATATTTTGGCGCAAAACCCGCGTTTTTACTGCACGCCCACCAGTGCGGTAATTGATCTTATGCTGGCCAGCCGTAAATACTATACGGAGCTTGCGGAATTCAAGGCTCAGGATGCCGATTTAATGCAAAAAGGCTTTTTGAGTTTCTGCAAATATGGATTTCTTGGGTTTTATGACGGCGTTACTGATAAACCTGTATGTATCGATAAGTGCCGCAGCTGGTTCCATTATTATGATTGGGTAAAGCGGTTTTACCCGGATCCGAAATTTGTGGTATGCATCCGGGATTTACGGGGCATTCTTGCGTCAATGGAAAAGCTTTTCCGCAAGAATCGTGATCGCTCCGACCCTGAAGAGGTCACCGGCACTCTGAACATGATCACCGTTAACAATCGTGTCATGCGATGGCTTAACGGGCCCCCGGTCGGCATCGCCATCGGCCGTCTGATTGAGGCGATTCAAACCGGCGTGGTCAGGCAGTTGCATATCGTCCGGTTTGAAGACCTTACCGCCAATCCGCGTGAAACGATGAAAAAGGTATACGATTACCTCGGCGAACCGTGGTTTGAGCATAATTTTGACCATGTGGAACAGTCCACGCAGGAAAATGATCAGTTGCATACCATCTACGGCGATCACCGGATACGCCAAAAGGTAGAGCCCCTGACGCCGGATTTTCAGGATATTCTTGGCAGGGACCTCAGTGCGATGATCCGTAATAATTACGCCCTATTCTATAACACTTTTTATCCGGAGAAAAAATAATCACGCAAAGCGCACGGTCTTATCCACATTTCCTCCGGCAAATGCGGCGTCAGTTGCGCCGGGCAGGCTATAATAAGCTTTTCCGCACCGGCTTTGCGGCACGGCACGGAAGGGATAATGCGGATAGACACTGGATGTCCTGATGACAACACAATCCATAATTTCCAAATCACCGTCTGTTTCAGAATCGCTGATACGGCAGGCCGCAGAGCATTTGCAGCAGGGCCAGCTGGTGTGCCTGCCCACGGAAACGGTGTATGCGGTGGCCGCGCTTCTTTCCCGACCGCCGGCCGTTTCCCAGCTCAAGCAAATAAAGAAAATCAGCGGGCCGCCGAATTGGGTCATCCATTTGCCCGATATTGCATCATTGAAAAAAATCGTCGCCCACCCGCCGGGAATGGCCCTGCGCGTCATGAAAAAACTGTGGCCCGGCCCCCTGGCGATTGAGGTTCCCGTTTCCGACGCGGACAGTCGGAAGCTTGCGGCCATGATTGGTCCGCAGACCGCGGCCGAATGTATTGCGAATGGCTTTATCACCTTTCGCTGCCCGCACAGCACCGCGTCACTGCTCGTGCTGAACGCCCTTGGCGAACCGGCCGTGATGATTGGGGCGGGCGATACGAGTGCGGTACATGAGGCCGCCGATATTCCGGAAGCGATTCGCAATGCGTCCGCGATGGTGCTCGACACCGGCCCGACGCGTTATCGCAAACCATCCACGCTGATCCGCATTCAGGGTGATCAGCTCACATTTTTGCGCGAGGGCATTTTGGCCCGAAGGATTATTGAGCGTATGACGGACCATGTCATACTGTTTATCTGCAGCGGAAACACGTGCCGGTCGCCGATGGCCGCGGGAATTGCGGCTTTGCGCATCGGCGGGAAATTGGGTATTCCCGTCAATGAACTTCCACTCCGCCGGATTGTGGTGGATTCCGCGGGGCTTTATGCGAATACCGGATCGCCGCCCGCCCCGGAAGCGGTGCAGGCGGCGGCGGACCTTGGGGCGGATATTTCCCGCCACCGCTCGCACACTGTCACGGTGGACATGCTCCGCCGGGCGGATCTTATTTTCACCATGACCAGCGGCCACCGGACCGATGTGATCAGTCTGCTGCCGGAGGCGGCGGTGAAGACGTTCAACCTTGATCCTGATGCCGATATTGCCGATCCCATCGGGGCCGGTCAGAAACAATACAATGCGGTGGCTCGCCGCATGAACGAACTGATAAAGGGCCGTCTGGCGGAGATAATGTCATGATCATAGCAATTGCCTCAGATCACCGTGGGTTGCATGCCAAGGTTCACCTGGTCCCCGCACTTACCGGCGCCGGGCACAAGGTGGAGGATTTCGGCGTCCACACTTCCACCGCATGCGATTATCCGGATCTGGCGTTGCCGGCGTGTCTTTCCATTATGAATAAGAAGGTGGACCGCGCGATTTTGATTGACGGCAGCGGGATCGGTATGTCTATCGTCGCGAATAAATTGCCCGGCATACGTGCGGCGGTGTGTCATGATGAACTGACCGCGGAAATATCACGCCGGTACAACGATGCCAATGCACTTTGCCTGGCGGCGGATTTATTGGGTGAGGAGTTGATTAAGCGCATCGTCAAGGTGTGGCTGACGACAGATTTTGAACTTGGCCGGCATTCACGGCGGGTGGAAAAAATCGGGCTTTGGGAAGACTGTGTCTTCGGACAAAGAGGCAATGTGTCCACTTTGCTGGAATCATTCATCGCAAAAAAGGCGGCCGAAAGCTGAGCTTTTCAATGAAATTCCGTGATCGGCTGTTGTGCCCTTTTTGCCGCCATCTGGCGATTTAAACCCCGGCTGGTTAAACTTCAGCCGGAAAATGTGCTTGCTCCGGGAGGAAAATCATGGCGCGTCTTATTGGTCCATATAAACCCACGGCGGGTGTAAGCCCATGGCACGATGTCAATCCGGGCAATGGAATTTTGCCGTCGGTGTTCAATGCGATTATTGAAATTCCGCTCGGCTCCTCCAACAAATATGAACTGGACAAATATACCGGACTGCTGCGGCTGGACCGCGTGCTGCATTCGGCGGTTTATTATCCGGCGAACTACGGCTTTATTCCGCAAACCATGGCGGATGACGGCGATCCGCTGGATGTTTTGGTGCTGGGCGCCGAACCGGTTTACCCGCTTACGCTGGTTGAGGCCCGGGCCATCGGCCTGATGACCATGAAAGACCAGAATGAAGTGGACCATAAAGTCATAGCGGTCCATGTGAATGACCCGGAATTCAGCAGCTATTCCGATGTGCATCAGTTGCCGCCGCACCGCCTGGCGGTTCTTAAGCGTTTTTTTGAAGATTATAAATCCCTGGAAAACAAGCGCGTGGTGGTGGACGATGTCCTGCCCGCGGAGTACGCCTATCCGGTGATTGAACAATCGCTCATGATTTACCGTAAATGGCGCGGCGGCGAAGATGTGAGCAAACTTTTGCATGTAGCCTGAGGGCCGCGGTTTTTCAGCGGAATAGTCCTCCCATTGGACAAATGCCGACCGGCCCATCGCACTGTCCGCCTGCAAACACCCGGACACCGATCCGTTCAATGGGCAACCGGCGGTCGCCAAACCAGCCAATTCCCGATTTTCCGTTCCAATTATTTTTTACCACAAGCCATACCATCAATCGCTCCGCCTGCCGGCCAAAGGCCCATCGGAAAACATCCGGGCGGTCGCCATCCTGACGGCCAACGAAAAATATCAAAAAGCTCACCACAAAACCTCCCGGGGTGAAACCGCACATCGGCCCGCAGCAGGTGCAGCATTTTTTTATGCGGTTTCATTACTGGCTGGACTGTATCCGGGTTCTGCCGGAAATGGCGTCGGAAAGAATGGCTTTGTTGGCATGTTCAATCTGACCGCCGGCCGGCATTCCGCGCGCCAAGCGGGTAATCGTAACCCCGGTGTCCGCCAGCTGCTGTTGCAGGTACAAGGCGGTGCCATCGCCATCCATGGTTGGATTGGTGGCCAGAATAATTTCCTTAATCCTGGGCGAAGCGTCCGGGCTTTTTTCCGTCGCCCGCGCCACCAAGGCATCAATGGTAAGGTCCCCGGGCAATATTCCGTCCAAGGGCGCCAAATGCCCCAGCAGCACATGGTACACACCATGAAATGCGCCGGTGGACTCAATTTGGAAAAGATCCTTGGGCTGTTCCACCACGCATATCAGCGTTTGATCACGCGATGGATCCGCACAAATTTCACACGGGTCCGATTCAGTAAGATGATAACAGATACTGCAATGGCGGACCTGCGTTTTAACCGCCTCAATGGCACGGGCCAGGGCCAGCGCATCGTCCGCGGAGCCTTTTAATATATGAAACACCATCCGCTCCGCAGAGCGTGAACCGACGCCCGGCAGCCGCCCCAGCAGTTCCATTAGATGCCGCACCGCGGTGCTGTAACCGCCCCTTGTATTTCCCATACATCCATCCCGCTGAGTGCCGATACCGTCCGGCGCCGCACAAGTGATCCATTACACTTTGTAGAGTCGGTTACGCACCCAGCATATTCTGCATTGCCGACAGGTCTATATCGCCGGTAATTTTCCGCATTTCCGCCTGCACCATTTCCCTTGCCCCGGCCATGGCCATGTTTACCGCGGCCAGAGTCAGGTCCGCCAGGGCGGTTCGATCCGTTAAAGGCGCATCGGGGGAAAATTCGATGGACAGAACTTCCAGCCGGCCGTTGACGCGTACTGTCACCACGCCGCCAGCCGTGCCGGCAGCCTGTATGGAGCCCATGCGCTGCTGCAATTCCGCCATTTTCGCCTGCATTTCACGGGCTTTGGCCATCATAGGGCCTAACTGGGTCATGGCTTTTAAAGAATCAAACATTCGTTGCCTTTCCTGTCTACATCCGGCTTCCGCGCCAATTTACCCATGATGCCGGACGGCATCATAATGCTGCGTTCCGCCGATTATGTATTCTCCGTTGGTCCGGGTTCCACTGCTTCGGCATGAAGCACCTGGGCTTTAAATTTTCCGGCCAACCTTTTGACTACGGGTAGATTATTTGCGGCCGCCAGCAACTCCGGCGAAACGGATGGCGCAACCGCCCGTGCCGCGGGTTCCGGCGGAGCCCCCGCTGACAAACTGCGGTCAGGCGGGCGCACCGGCGCCGGCGGCGCCTGGCGCCAATTTATTTCCACACGAACCGTACGGCCCACCACCTGCGCCAGAAAGCTTTCAATGGCCCCCACACCGGCGGTGGAGGACAACAGTGTCCTTAATTGCCCCTCCACTTCCAGGTGAGCCGTGCCCGCAAGCATATCCACGGCTACCAGCCTGGAACGCTGTTCCAGAACAGCGAGCATGGCGGCAAATTTGCTTCCCCGGATCAGTTCCAGAACGGCGTTCCATGCGGCGGATAAATCCGCATCCGGCTCAAGCGACACCGGCTGGGCCGGATCGACGGGTATTGGCGAGGAATCCGTTTTTTTCACCGGCGGATCATCGGCCGGAGGCGGCATGCGGCGGCCTTGCATGTTTGCGGCATTGTCCGATGGATCCGGCAATTGGGCCGGTAAACGGGTCAATGGTTCATTTTTTTTTTGCGCTTCTCCGGTTTGCTCCAACACTTGGCGGATTGCCGTGAATTCGCCGGTTAAGGCCATCCGCACCAGTAAACTGTCAAACAAAGGCCGGGGCATGGTGCTGTTGCGTACGTTGCGATGGGTGTGATCGCACAGTGCAATATGATGCACCAGAATGGCGGTCTCCACTTTGGGCGCCAAGGCGGCCAATGCTCTGCGCCATTCCGCGGGCACGTCCAGGAGCTCCGTTTTTTCGCCGCATACGCGGATCACCATCAAATTCCGCAGCAGAGCGGTTAATTCCGCAAGAATATGCTCCGGCGCCATGCCTGCATCCAGCATGGCTTGCGACTTCTCCAGAGCTTCTCCGGGATGCCCCGTAATACAGGCCTCCGCCAGCCCCGCTACCGCCGCGATGGGCGGCTTTCCAAGGAGTTCATCCAGCAAGGCCTCGGTAATCCGGTCCGCCCCCAGTGAAAGCACACGATCCAGCAGTGAAAGAGCGTCGCGCATGGATCCGGAGGCCAGAATCGCGATTCGATGCAGTGCGGCCGCGTCCGCCGGCGTCTTTTCCGCCTGACAAATTAATTCCAGATGGTCGGCAATGCGCGCGGCTGGAATATTTTTGAAATCATAGCGCTGGCAACGGCTTAGAATAGTTGGCGGGACCTTGTGCACATCGGTGGTGGCGAAGATAAATTTCACGTGCGGCGGGGGTTCTTCCAGCGTTTTAAGCAGTGCGTTAAACGCGCCGGCGGAAAGCATGTGCACTTCGTCAATGATATAAATTTTATAGGGAGAGTGGCTGGGTGTAATGCCCGCGCTCTGCCGCAGATCACGGATATTGTCCACGCCGTTGTTCGATGCGCCGTCAATTTCAATCACATCAATGTCTTCGCCGCGGGCGATAGCCAGGCACGTGGGGCATTCGCCGCATGGCTGGCCGTCCTTGCAGGCAGGGCAATTGATCGCCTTGGCCAGAATCCGGGCGGAGGATGTCTTTCCAACCCCCCTTGTCCCGGTGAAAAGAAAGGCATGAGCCAGGCGGCCGGTGGTAATGGCGTTGCGCAAGGTGGTGGCAATGGCTTCCTGCCCGATGAGCTCGTCAAAGTTCCGGGAGCGGTATTTTCGGGCCAAGACTGTATAAACACCTGCCATAAGGCCACTATAGCCAAAACTGGCAAATCCGGCCAGACAATGCATCATGGCCGGAGTTATGCAATACCCATGGCAATATTATCGGACTATTGGCCGTTTCACGTCGCAGATCAAAATTTACCGAAAAGTTAATCATTTTTTCCCATCCGATAGCCGAATAATGGGCTATACACGTGACATGGATGTTGCTCATTTGGATTATAAACCATATGCCGGAGGTTCAGCCATGTCCGCAAGTTTCAAGATCGTCGTCTCGCAGCCCACCGCGAGCAAGGCAACGGTCAATCGGGCCGGATCGCACGCTTTAACTTCCAGCGACAGCGTGTGCAGCGCCACATTCATTAATCTGAACAAGCCGATTCACAGCGGCAGCACAGTTCATTTGAGAATGCGACCGGATTTTCACCGCAGGGCATATTCCAAAGACCTGGCCATGGGCGAATAAATAGCTCTGATCGCAACATAATAAAAGTAAAATAAGATGCCCCTAGATATGGCCGACGCCATCGCCCGGGGCTTTGAGGTTTAATGACCTGATGCACAAGCGACCACAGCGCCCCTGCCGACATATTGCGATGAACCAAATTACGGACAACTCACCGCGCCGGCTGCATTATTTGCGATGCAACGCCCACACTTTGAAGTTCTTGTAGCGGCCCACGGTTCCAGCCATCTGCCGAAATCCAATTTTACCGCTTTGATACGCAGGCCCGAAGCGGCGCGGATTGTTATCCATCCAGTTCAGCCGCACGAGGCCATTGACCAGCAGCTGAATATGCCGGCCGTCTTTTATGAGGCAAAGCTTTTGAAAGCCGTGCGCTCCCGGCGGCACGGCCACCGGACCAACCGCCGCAAGATAAAAATGGTTGTTCTTGCGCAAATTGGATGAAGGGCGCCCCGTCTGAAACAACGGCAGATCCGCAAAATATGACAGGTGGTAGCTGTCAATGGCGCCACGTGTATATTGGCTGAAAATGCCGTTTCGCGGCGGCAAATCCGGACTGAAAATACTTTCGCCGTCAGTTGCATGGGCGGCAAAAAAAATAATTGCCAGACCGGTGGCGGACACCGGTTCAAATTGCCATTTGGCAACAAACCGGTTGGGGAATGTTTTTCGACACCAGAACACAAAGTGCCCCGGACCGTTGAACGTTCCCGGCCGGCGCGTTTGCATCCGCATGGATCCGTGCGAAAAGTCCAATTTCCCCGGACCTTCCATTACCCATGAGTTCACATCCCGCCGGGAGGCAAACGGCTTGTTATAAAGCAGCTTCCCCAGCCGCCGGCGATAACGCATGGCCGCCGGCGGCGAAAAATATCCCAGCAGAGCCTTGTTTTTCCCCCGCAGTGCGCGGGGAACAAGATGGATGATCTGCGCCGCGGGAACGTAGCCGGATTTTGCGACCACATCGCTCACCCGGACCGGCCCCCCGCCGATTACCACAGCCCTGGCGCGTGATCGGATATGCCATGCGGGATACCGGGTTTTCGGCAGTGCCAGCGGAGTGCCGTTAAGATACCCATCGCATCGGCCGATATGGTCATCCCATGTAAATTGCAGAAAATAGGTTTCTGGTCCGGGAAGCCGGGTAAGATTTACCAGATAGCCGCGGTTATATTTTCGCCGCCCCCACTCAAAAATAAGGTTTACACTTTCCGGGCCGCAGGTGAGACGGCAATCCGCCAGCCCGGAAAATCGCACCAGCAGTTGATTCAATTTCACCGCGCCGGCGCCGTCCCGCAATGTCCGCGGGATATGCATATAAAAACCAACATAGCCTTGTCCACCAATCGCGTTTGACAGGGTTACCTGCGACCGCGGCGTGCTTGACGGAGAGACGGCGGTTACGCCGGCAATCGCCGATGGCCGGCAATACAACAAGCATGCCAGCAATCCGGTCCCAACCAGCCATCTGAAATTTATCACGTCAGCCACTCCGCATGAAAAATAAGTGAGCGAAGCCGCCGCTGCAGCGGTTCTGCAATCCTTTCCGCACCGGCCGGCAACAGCCCGACCGCCATAACGATCAATCCGGAACGGTCAGCATCTGGTCCAGCAACTGTATCGGATGAATGGCCCGTCGGCCGGTTGCATGATATATCTGCTCACGGCAACTGTAACCGCCGGCCAGCAAAATGGTATCCGCGGAAGCTTGCCGCAACGGATCGAATTCGCTTTCCGCAAATAATTTCATGGATACGGCGTAATGATCCTGTTTGTAGCCAAAGGCGCCGGCCATGCCGCAACAACCCGTCGGCGGCATATGCAAATTTTCACCGCACAGCCGCCGCAGTAGATCACCGACGCCGCGGGTTCCCCAAAGGGCTTTTTGGTGGCAATGCCCATGAAATACGGCGGCAACCGGGCGAACGGCCAATACCGGCCGGCACGGATGCCGATCCCAGTGCTTTTCCACGAAATCTTCAATGCAGATTATTTTTTGCAGAATGGCATTCCGCAGTTGCGGTGAACCAGTGTTACGGAGCTTCGGCCAGTCATCAATCATGGCGCTGAAGCAGGATGGCTCGGAAACGACAATGGCGACGACCCGGGGGTCGCAGGCAAACGCCGCCAGCCGCGCTAATGTGCGGCGAATTTGCGCGGCCGCCTGCGCCAGCAGACCGCCGGAAATCATGACGCGACCGCAACAACCGGCATCGGCCAATTCCAGGGAATATCCCAGCTTTTCGACCACGCGAACCACCGCCATACCCAGGTCAGATGAATGAAACGCGGTAAAACAATCGCCAAAATAGACAACGCGCGGGCCCTGGTTTGCTTCCGGCGATGGCCGCCGCCGGGCTTCTTCCGCAGCCCGTCTGAAAAGCGATGTGGAAAACCGCGGCATCGGCCGCTGCGGCGCCAAATTGCCCCAATGGGCAAGCAAGCGGACCGCCGGCGGCCAGGACATGATGCGATTCACCCCGCCCGCGAAATGCGATGCGACGCGCGCCAGCTGTCGGTAATTGGCGAGAATGGCGGCCTCCGGCGGCATGGATGCATCGCGATAATGTTGGGCCAGGTATTCGGCTTTCAACTGCGCAATATCAACATTGCTGGGGCATTCCGTGCGGCAGGCCTTGCAGCCCAGGCAAAGATCCAGCGTGGCCAGGGTCGCGGCGTCGTGCCAGTTCGGCCGGCCATTCCGGGCCTGCCCTTCCGTCACGGCCATGCGCAGGGCGTTGGCCCTGCCGCGGGTGGAATGGCGCTCATCAAGTGTGGCACGATAGGATGGACACATGACACCGCCGGACCGGCGGCGACAAAATCCCGCGCCGTTGCACAATTCCAGGGCATGCGCCAATCCACCCTGCTTGGCATAATTAAAGTATGTCGGAAGATCGCCGATTTGATCGAGTACCGGTTGCGCAACGGTCCGCAGATTCTCCGTGATGCTTTCCAGGGGCTGCGTAGCGACGATCATTCCCGGGTTTAAAATGCCCGCCGGATCGAATATCCGTTTGATTTCTTCAAACGCGCTGATGATATTTCGCCCGTAAAAGTCCTGCAGCAGCGGACCGCGCACCCGGCCGTCGCCATGCTCGCCGGACATCACCCCGCCGCAGATACGGGCCAGTTCCGCGGTTTCCGCGGCTATGGAACGCATGGTTTGGCGGTCTGCGGCGTCATGCAAGTTAAGCATGGGCCGCACGTGTAAAACGCCGACGGAGGCATGGGCATAAAAAGCCGCCTGTGTGCCGTGCCGCCGCACAATATCACGGAATTTTCCTACAAACTCCCCCAGACGCGGGACGGGAATGGCATTGTCCTCGACGAATGTCACCGGCTTGCGAAGCCCCGGCAAGCCGTGCAGTAAAGCCTCACCGGAACGGCGCAGCGCCCATGCTTCGGACATTTCACCGGCGCCTGTCCATGTTCTGATATGGTCGGACCCGACGAGTTTTTTCAGCGCATGAAACCGCGGGGAAAGTTCGTCCGCCAATTCCGTCGCCTCGTATTCCACATACAGCACGGCCATCGGTAAGTCCCCCTCCACCCGCGGCAGCATGTCCAGGTAGGGCTTGCAACGACTGTTGCCCACGGCGGCCCGCATGACCGCATCATCCAGCAGTTCCACGGCGCTGGGCCGAGTGGCCAACACGGGCTCCACCGCCGCAATTGCCGCATCCACATCGGCAAATGCCGCCACCGCCAGACCGCGGGCGACCGGAACAGGGCACAATTTAAGCCGTGCAGCGGTAATTACCGCGATCGTGCCTTCACTTCCGCAGATGAGACCGGAAAGGTCGATTTCCGCATCGGGAACGCCGGCATCCAGCTGCGCCAGCACACTGTCAAGCGCATAGCCGGCGTTGCGGCGGACGAGTTTCGGGTAGCGATGCCGGATGTCCGCGGCGCAATGGCGCGTCACCCGTGCGGTACGAATCGCCAGATCCGCAGCGACCGCCGATCGCCGACCGGCGCCGGCTTCCAGCCATAGTTGCTGCCCACCGGACAGAATGACCTGCACACCGGCAAGATTTTCGCTGGTTCGGCCGTACATTATGGACCTGGCGCCCGCCGCATTGTTGCCTATGCAGCCGCCGATGCTGGCCTGGGCAATGGTGGCGGGGTCCGGCGCGAAAAACAGGCCCGGCGCCGCAATTTCCAGTTGTCGATTCAATTCATCAATCCCGATTCCGGGCTCAACCGTGCAGGTTCGAGCGCCGGCATCCACCGCAAGAATCCGCCGTAAATGCGGGGTCGTATCCATTACCAGCGCGCCGTTGGCGCACTGGCCGGCCAAACTGGTACCGCCGCCGCGTGGCAGCAGGCTGATCCGCCGGGAAGCGCAATAGTCGACAATCGTTTTTATTTCATCGGCGTCCCGCGGCATGACAACACCAAGAGGCAGCACCTGATACAGGGAGGCGTCCGTGGAATACAAATTGCGATAATGACGATCACAATGGACCGTGCCGATTCCCAGCTTTTGCAGATCGGCGGCTAGGCGTTTCACCGCGGTATCATCGGTTAATCCGGCGAATGGGCGGTCCGTGACCGGCAGGGGAAACGTTCGTCCCGCTTCCCGCAACCCCGCCCCCGGTGCGGCGCCGGTTGGCGGCACCGGCGACCCGGGATCGACCGGGCACATGGCCTTCTGCGGGTCTATTTCCAACGGCGATTCCACGGATGCAAGCTCCTTGCATTGGGCCGGTACGCAGCGGTAAAGCCGCCGTCGAACCGGTCAAAAAGGCGTTAACGGAAGTATATTGGCCGCGTCACACGGATTCAATTTCAAAAAATCAATCGCGGCGCATAATTTACCTGAACAATAACTGCGTCTACACGATTAATTTACCGATGTTTGCGGGACGCGATGTCTTGTAGGGCGGAGCGGCAGCGGCTAGGATAAATAAATGAAGGGTTATGTTTGAACTGTTTGTCAGGCAATAAAGATTACGGGAGTGCAGCAATGAAATCCACGATAACAGCCGGAACCTTGATGGCAATTGCGGTGATCACGGCGGCAGCCGGTTCGCCTGCCCGTGCCAGCCGGGCCTACACGCTGCCGATTAATCAGATGGTGGTATTTGGAGACAGTCTTTCCGATACCGGCAACCTTACCAATCTGTTAAGCGGGACAGCTTATGCATCCGACGCAGCCGCCCCACCATATTACGCGTCGGGTGAATTTACCGACGGCGCCAACACCGATCCATCCACCACCATACTGGGGCTGTGGGATCAGCAATTTGCGGCTGACTTGAACCTTCCCAGCCCGACGCCGGCGCTTTCAACCAGTTTTTTATCCACCTATCTGCTTACGGGCGGTTATTCACTAATTCCGGGTGGCACCAATTTTGCCGTGGCCGGTTCGGTCACCGGCAATACCGTTATCAACCTTGCGGCAAACCAGTTTCAGGCAGGCATGAGCACGCAAGTCGCGGCGTATGAGTCGCAGTTCACAGCCGGGACTTCGGTTAATACAAATTCCCTTTACGCATTCTGGGGCGGCGCCAATGATATTTTAAATGCCGCTTCCGCCTCCGGGGCCACGCAAAATTCCGTCATTTCCGCGGGCACCGCCGCCGCGAATAATATTTCCGGATACATCGGGAATCTTGCGGCGCACGGGGCAAAATATTTCCTGTGGTTTAACCTGCCGCCGCTGAATGCCACGCCGGAAGAATCCACGTCATCACTTGCCGGGGCAATCGGCACCGCATCGTCCGATTTTAATTCAACCGAAGCCACGGACGCCGCCGCGCTGCTGTCATCCAATCCCGGCATCAGGATTATTACGGTGGATATTAATACGTTGTTTAACACAATGGCCGCAAACCCGTCAGCATACGGTTTTTTCAACGTCGTTAAGCCGGCGCAGGGACTTCCGGTAAATCCGAACCAATATCTGTTCTGGGACAAACTGCACCCCACCACCGCCGCCGATTCCTTCGTAGCACAAGCCGCAGCCGCTGATACAATTAACGCGCTGGGTATCCCGACACCCGAACCGGCGGAACTGGCGCTGCTTTTAACTGGTTTCGGATTGGCCTTTGCCCGGCGAAGTCATCGGCGCCGTCGGTCACATTGATAATCGCTGCCGGGGCTTATACCGCATAACAGAGACCGGGAAATTAACCTTGCATGAATGACAATGAACCCATATCCGTGCATTCCGCCGTTCCCACCGTACTTTCCGCCCTGAAGCAGCGGCATCAGGCCGTCCGCGGTCAGTTGCTGATATTGCTGGGCGCCGGCCTGCCCCTGTCGCTTATTGGCCCGCTGTTGTTCGGCACGCTGTTTTATTTTGCCAATAAAGTACTGGCATGGGGATATCACGGCTGGCCGCAACTGTGGTGGATCGTATTTGTCCTTTTGTTCGGCGCCGTCATGGTGCCGCTGCTGTATTTGCGCGAAAAAAACAACATTGCTCCGGAAGCGGAACTGATTCGTACGGATAATGAAGGCAAGACCATCACCTCTGTTTCGCAAAGCGCCACAGACCTGACCAGCATGGGGTTCATGGGCATGCAAGTGGGCGACATGGACGACATTCCCGCCGACAAGTGGTTTGTCCGGCCGTTGCTGCTGGGGCCGAAGATGGTGGTGCGTGCTTGGCCGCAAAAAAAATTGCTGGATCATCTTGCCGGGGCGGTGGATCATATAACCGCGGCCAAAGTGCTGATCCAGCTTTCCGGCAGCAGCAGGGGCGTGGCTGTTTCCGACCTTGCCACCGGCGTGGAACAGGATACGGCCAGGCTGCAGACCGCACTGATTTATCTGAGGCAATTAAGCTGGCTGGATACCAATTCCGACGCCACGCGCGTGTGGCTTACATCGGACGCCAAAGATGGTCTGGCGGGCATCGTCATGAGTTAAGATTCCGCACGTTCATGGCTTGACCGCGGCGATTCGCGGAAGTTTTCCATATCTGAGAGCGGCAACCGGTTTTGCCGTCAAATTTTATCATGATCCGCGCTACCCCTGCATCTGCTGCTGCAGCGCCGCGGGCAGCATGGCGGCAATATCCGTAGCCAGCAATCCGGCCGGACCAATACGCTGGGCCGCGATATCTCCTGCCAGACCGTGCAGGTGCACACCCAACACAGCCGCATCCAGCGGACTAAACCGCTGCCCGAGCATAGCGGCAATGACGCCGGCCAGCACATCCCCGCTTCCCGCGGTCGCCATTCCCGGATTCCCCGTTTTGTTGATTGCCGTGCGGCGGCCGTCGGCGATAACGGTGCGGTGTCCCTTCAGCACCACCACGCATCCGGTACCCCGGCTAAGCAGTTCCGCCAAAGCGGAGTTATCCGGGCTGCCTGGAGCCTCCTGAATTTGCGACGCCTGAACTTCGGCGTTCAGGGCCGTCTCCACCGGCAGATCCACGGGAATACCGTCGGCGGTGCTGGGAGAGTCATCGTCCACCAGGCTTCGCGGAGCCTTCGGCGACGCGGACGCCTGTTCCGCTATTTGTCCGGCTGCTTCCGGCGTCAGGGCCACATCCCCGCCGCGTTTCATCACGGCCGCCATGAGCCTCATGAATTCACCCATATGCGGCGTCAAGACAATATTGGACCAGTCCCGCCGCGTAGGCCATTCGCTGGCCTCCAGGGCGGAGAGTGTATTCAGAGCGTCGGCATCCAGCACCATGGGGCGATGGTGCCGCTCCAGCAATTCCAGTACGATCCGCCGGGTAAACGGCGTCATGCCCATGCCCGGGCCGACCACCACCGCATCGTGCTGATCCGCGAAGGTCAGTAGAGATTTGGTATCCCGTGCACTAAGCGGGAAACCCGTGGCGGTGGGACAGATGGCAAGCACATGCGGGAGAATTTCCTTATGCGTTGCGATGCGTACCATACCCGCACCGGCGCGGAATGCCCCCAGCGCGGACAGTGACGGCGCGCCGGGCATATTTTCGCTGCCGGCAATAACCAGCACTTTGCCGTAATCGCCTTTGTGAGTGTTATTCCGCCGTGATGAAAGTTTCGGGAGTTCAATCGTTTCCATACCGGTAAGTTATTGGAGAGAAGCGGATGCGGCAAGTGCTCCCTGTTCCCTTCGGTATCTCGCCCCATCCCCCAACCGGGAAAAAAGAGCCGGCCGGAATATCCCGCCATGACACGGCACTGACCGCCGCCCCGACGCGGCCTGCAGTTTTCGGCTTTTTTCCGCCATGGTGCGCGGTCGGGGGCGGAAACGGACCCTGTTCCGCCCTCCACCACGGATTGCACTATAATTAAAACATGATTTATCTGGACAACAATGCCACAACGCGTATTCACCCGGAGGTCCTTTCCGCCATGCTCCCCTGGCTGACGGACCAATACGCCAATCCATCAAGCGTACATCAGTTCGGGCAGGAAGCCCGGCAGGCAATTGAAGCGGCACGTTATCAACTGGCCGCTTTGGCCGGTTGCCGGATATCCGAAGTGATTTTTACCAGCGGCGGCACCGAGGCGGACAACGCCGCCATCACCGGGATCGCCGCCGGAGCGCCGCCGGAACGCCGCACGATTGTGACATCCGCGGTTGAACACAGCGCGGTAAGGGAAACGCTGGCCGGACTGGCGCGGCTGGGCTGGAATATCATCGAAATTCCCGTTGACATCAGCGGACATCTGAACATGCGGATGCTGGAAGAGGCCTTGGGCGAACACAAAACCGCACTGGTCACCATCATGTGGGCCAACAACGAGACGGGTGTTGTATTTGATGTGGCCGCCATCGGCCATCTGGCCCGGCAACATGGTGCTGTTTTTCATACCGATGCGGTGCAGGCGGCAGGAAAAACACCGCTGCGGTTTTCCGACATGCCGATTGATCTGCTATCCATCAGCGGACATAAATTCCACGGCCCCAAGGGAACCGGGGCGTTGATTGTGCGCCGCGGAAATAAATGGCGGCCGTTTATTCGCGGCGGACCGCAGGAGCGTGACCGCCGGGGCGGTACGGAAAATGTCGCGGGGATTGTGGGAATGGGCCGGGCCGCGGCAATGGCTGTTCAGCGAATGGAACATTCGGACGATAATGCCCGGATTGCGGGCCTGCGCGACCATCTGGAGCAGGGCATCCTGGGTGCGATTCCCGATTCGCACATCAACGGCGACGCCACGGCCCGCATCATGAACACCGCCAACATCGGCTTTGACCGGCTGGAGGCCGAAGCCATTCTCATCCTGCTCAGTCAGCATGAAATCTGCGCCAGCGCCGGTGCGGCATGCTCCAGTGGGTCACTGGAACCATCGCATGTGCTGCGGGCCATGCACATACCCGAACGCACGGCGCACGGCGCAATTCGATTCTCACTTTCCCATTTCACCACTTCGCAGGAAATTGATGCAGTCCTGCGGGTAATGCCGGAAATCATCCAACGCCTGCGCAAGGCACTGCCGGCGATATAAAGTGAAACGCCGGCGATTCTACTCACGGGGGGCCGCCTAGCGGATCACCAAAGTTGCCGGTTCCGGGGCATTTCCCTATCTTCGGACCGGATTTTAACCTACAGCACGGTTCGGACTATGCGACTATAATGCCGGAACAGAACTGGAACCCGGAGCAATCAATGGCCAAGAAATTCAAAGACCTCACCGAACAGGAAATACTGGCACTGGCAATTCAGCAGGAAGAGGCCGACAGCAAAGTTTACGGTGAATTCGCATTGGCACTGGGACCGGATTTTCCGGCCTCCCAGAAAATATTTCTTGAAATGCAGAAAACCGAAACGGAGCACCGCCGTCGACTGACGGATTTATATGTGCAGCAGTTTGGCAATCATATTGTGCTGATCACACGTGATGATGTCCGCGGCTTTGTGAACCGCCGCCCTACATGGCTGGTGATAAAGCTTGGATTAAAGGCCATGCGCCAGCAGACGGAAATCATGGAACTGGAAACGAGCCGGTTTTACGAAACCGCGGCCAAGCGCACCACCAATACGGCCATCCGCAGCCTGCTGACGGATCTGGCCGAGGCGGAACGCCAACATTCGGACACGTCGGCCATGCTGGAGGAAGAACACCTGACCCCCAGCGTCCGCAAACAGGAAGATGAAGCGCGGCGTCGGCTGTTTATATTGCAGATCGTGCAGCCGGGACTGGCCGGCTTGATGGATGGATCCGTTTCCACTTTGGCGCCCATTTTCGCCGTGGCACTTTACAGTCATCATACTTGGCCGGCATTTCTGGCCGGACTGGCCACCTCCGTGGGTGCAGGCATTTCCATGGGCTTCGCGGAGGCCCTTTCGGATGACGGCGCTCTTACCGGCCGCGGCCATCCTCTGGCCCGCGGAACGGTGTGCGGACTGATGACCGCCGGCGGCGGCCTGGGCCACACGCTTCCCTTTTTAATTCCACAGTTTCACGTCGCCCTGTCATTGGCGATTGCGGTGGTTTTTGTCGAACTTTGGGCGATCAGCTGGATACGCTTCAAATACATGGATACCCCGCTCTGGCAGTCTATTCGGACAGTGTTTATCGGCGGCGTGCTGGTATTTCTTGCCGGCGTACTCATCGGGTATTTCGGCGGCGGCGGTTGATTTGCCCCTGCACAATGCCGCCCCTGCATGCGCGACGGACCGGCCCGGCACAAGGCGATTTTTACGTCACTTCTGAACCGGCAATGCCACGTTACGAAACATGAACGGCAAACGAATCACCCGAATCGATTGATATACTCGCACGACCATTTTTGACGGCCGGGCGGCGATTTTGCGGCCTGCCGCGGTGATGGGTTTGTAGAAATACTGGAAATATCCCTTGCGCATGTTCAGTTTTCCTTTATAGCCGGCGGGTTTGAACAATTGCCCCGCCGGGTCCATCAGTTGCGGGTAGTTCAAACCGTTAAATGAATCCACGACGCTTTGTGCCGCCTCCGAGGGCAGCGGGACATTGCCATCGCGTGGAACATGGTAATGCAACCTCACAATAAACATGTTGTCCTGCGCGTACATTTCTCCCAGGCGCAGGCGCACGCCGTCGACCACTGATTTACCACCGGAAAACGGCGTGGGAAACACCACGCGGGTGGACGTAACGCATACGCGCACCGGCATGCCGCCGCGCAATACCCGCAATATATTCGCTTTATCCGGCCATTGACGTATGGGCCGCTGAAACTCAAAAAACTCGCCTGCCGTACTGTAAAACGCGTTGGGCCAGGGATGGTTGAACGGCCAGGCACGCCCCCGGCCGCGATTGTCCACCACTTCCGTAATTGCCGGCGGCGAGGGAAATCCGGCCAGGTGAGCGCCGGGATCCACCAACAATGTCAGGTAAACCACCAGATGTTTTCCTGCCGGAGCCGTGGCGGGGCTGCCCAGCGGTCTGTCAACAAACGCGGTATGCGCGGAAATTAAAAATGCCCCATCATCCTGCACCGGATCACGCGGCCCAATGCGCAGCGCATCATCATGCAGACTGGGAAACAACACCAATGTGCCCGGAACATGTTCCGGATCCGCTATCAACAGGCCGGCATTGTGGGCGATTGTTTGAACCACCTTCAATACCGGTTGATGCTGCATATCCAATGAAAAACGTTGCCCGGCCATTGCGCCGGCCGCTGGACTTAAGCGGACATGAAACGCCCCTCCCGTTTCGCGTTCCACCTGCCGCAAAATTTGAGCAAGCGGCTCGTTGTTGGCCAGGATTGAAATAAGAGTTCCGCGCTGAATTATCTGGTAATTAATCTGGAACACCGTTTGGCGGATACGCCGCCGCAACACCGGTGAATTTGCGTTATCCAGCGCCGCTTGCAAGGCCGGCAGTGCCGCTTTGCCTATGGCCGCAAGGTTCTGCCGGGCATTAAAGCGACTGGAATATGTATTGCTGGCGAGCCTGCTGATGAGGAGTTTAATCTTCGAATTGATCCCGGAAGACTTACTTCCGGTCGCCGCGGCCGCCGTCACGGCTCCCAGTATGACGGCCAACAGAAATGCCACCGAAAAATCGCATTGCTTTTTCATATCACGGCAGTCCAACATTAATGAACGGATCGTAATTATAACCACTTCGGTCCGCCGCTGCTACAACGTGCCGGCCGCCATCGAAAACATCATGTTATTCGGGCATGAAGGTGTTTTGATTCGGCTCCGGGAGATATTTCCGCCCGGAACCTTTGAAACTGTGCGGACAATCGGTCCGCGGGTGAACACAAGTCAACCTGAATCAGTTTCACGAAGGCCCAATTCATTGATTATTTCCATCGCATATCGCCGGCTTGATCCGCGAAGCCCCAGCAGGCAATTGCGACCGCACAAGCCCATCTGGCGGGCCGCGTCCGGATGCTCCAGCCACTGCCGCAACACGGCTTCCAGTTGCCCCGCATTTTCCAGCCGCACCGCGCCGCCTGCGGCCAGCAGCACATCCACGGCCTGTGAAAAATTAAATGTGTGGGGGCCAAAGCAGACAGGTTTGGCCAGTGCCGCGGCTTCAATCATATCGCTGCCGCCGAGTTTGATAAGCGATCGGCCGGAAAACACACCCAGCGCCACGCTGTAGAGTTTTTTCAGTTCGCCCATCGTATCCAGCAGTACAACATCCCCGCATGACAATGCGGCACCCATCGCCCCGTCCGGCTGTTTTGAACGGTAAATGGCCCTCAATCCGCGGGATTCGATTGCCGATCGAACGGCTGCCACCGTCTCCGGTTTGCGCGGGGCGATGGCCAGCCGCAACTGCGGCCAATCCGGCGACAGCCGCTGATACATGTCCAACAGTGCCGATTCTTCACCCGGTCCGGTTGATCCGCCCACCACAATTAAATGATCCGGCCTGATTCCCAATGCAGCGGCAAATTCCACAGTTCCAGGAATCGCCATGGAAAAATCAGCCGCGTCGTATTTTACGGTCGCGATGGTATCCACACGCTCCGCCGGGGCGCCCAGCGCTATAAATCTGCGGGCAATTGGCTCGGTCTGCACACCGAATCGCTTGATGCGACGGAACATGGCCGCGACGACCGGCCGGATCAGCCGATACCGCCGAAATGACCTTTCCGTCAGTCGACCGTTGATAATCCGGATTGGTATGCCGCGGCGAACGGCCGTAAAAATAAAATTAGGCCAGGTTTCCAGCTCAACGAGAACAATAAGATCAGGCCGTATAGTATCCAGAAATCGATCAACGGCGAAGCTCAAATCCAGCGGATAGCGTACAGGAACCACCGACGAGTCTTGGGCGGCATAAAGATCCGCGGCTCGGGCCAGACCGGTATCAGTGGTTGTGGAAACGACAATCTTCAACCGGGAATCCAGGGAGACAAGCTCATTGATCAACGGACGCATCGACAGCAATTCACCCACGGATACACAGTGCAGCAATATTCGGCGCGGCCGCTTGCCGCCCGAGGACATTTCATTTGGCCCGTTCGCCGAACGTAATTTTCCCAGGAGATGTGGATCAACCCTTCCCAGCCGCCCGGCCCAGCCGGATCGGTACTTGCCCGTGCGCCGGCTCTTGTAAAACAGAAAAGGCAGGGCCGGAATAAGCGCCAGGAAATAAAGGATGTTGATGATCCATCGCATCAGGGCAGCATGATATGCCGTCACGGCCGAACTTGCATCTGTGCGGCAGGTGCGGAACCTCGCGGCATTTCGGCGGATACGGCGAAATCATCCCGATGATCGTCGGCAAGTTTCGAAATTTGCCGAAGCCCAATACATGACGGAGACCGTCTGCACCCGTTTTTTTTCGCGCCCGTACCGGCGCAAATCCGCAGGACTACCTCAACCGGCGTTTTCATTGGGAATCGCGTCAACTGCCACTGGGAATCAATCTACTAATTCAACAAAACACCGCGAGCCGCGGCTTTTCCGGCGAGTATTACTTCAATCGATTTTTCTTCACCGCATAAGCGATATATCGCCGGCCCGTTACCGCCGCGGAATCTTGATTAAATAATTCCCGTTCGGCCCGCCCGGCAACTGCATATTTCCCATCGTCGGCCGCCTTTCCCGGACTTTATGGTTATCGCTACGTGCGATAACCGAAACGCGCCGGAAACATTCCATTTTGGCTGCAAATAAGCCGACGAAATGAACCGGAGCAGTGCAAGCTCCGCGTGGTGCGGAGTTCCGACTGCAGGCCGGTGAAACACCCAGAGCGGAGAGCAATAACAGCGATCCTTAAGTCCAAGACTTAAGACCGCCGCATTAACCAAGGAGTTTTCTGATGCGATACTGCCTGACATCAAGCAAAATTCTCAGCTCCGTGCATCCCCATGCGGCACCAGCACGCCGCCGCCGCGCCTTTAGTTTAAGCGAACTGCTGGTTGTGATCGCGGCAATGGCCATTCTTATCAGCCTGGTTATCGGATCCCTTGGCCGGGCCAGAGAACTCTCCAGGATAGCCGTGTGCCTGTCCAACCTCCATCAACTGGCTGTGGCGGCCAACGCCTATGCGGTGCGAAACCACGGCGCGTTGCCCAGCGATGATTTTACCGCCAATGGCACATGGGTTCATGAGCTTGCACCATATGTCCACAACATGCAGGCTGCCGACATCTGTCCGGATGCAACATTACCCGCCGGGGGCATCGGCACGGCGAGCCTCGCGTGGGGATCCATCAACATGGGTGGCCCCCCCTATGCCGCGGGTTATCCATGGCTGGCCAATGACATCGGAAGTTATGGCCTGAACAATTACGTCAGTACGTCCGCCACGAGCGGGGCCTTAACCTCCATGGGAACCGCGACTGTCGGCGGCACCGACACCTTCAGTGGAAATGTCATGTCCGCCAACAATATTGTCGGCATCGGCAATTCGCTGGTAAACGGCAATGTTATTGCCGGCGGCACGGTAACGGCCGTCGGTGCCACGGGAATCACGGGCACCGTTTCACAAAATGTTCAGGGACTCAGCCCGCCTGATGTAACGGAAATGTTTGACCAGATGCTTGCCTACGATAATCCATGGCCGGCAGGCAGCGGAAACCTTGATTTCAGCACGCATCCCGTGCAGATCATCAACGGCAATTTTTCGCCGAGCGGCCAGACTACCATCACCGGTTCCGGCACACTGATGGTGACCGGCAATGTGGACGTTACCGGGCAATTCCCGTCCAATCACGTCGGCGGCAGCGTCAATATGAATATAGTGTGCCTGGGAACCGTGCAATTTCACGGCCAGACCAGCATCAACGGCTCCATTTACGCGGCCGGCGGTGTAAAATTCAGTGATGGGTATTATCTCCATGGATCTATTGTTACCAACGGTACATTTACAGATCGTGGAAACGGCACAATCGTTCAAGGTCCCACACCGCCATTTGATGCGCGGTCGAGCATGGGCATAACATTACCCGGTCAGCCGCTTTTTGCCGATGCGATATGGGTGGACGCATCACCGCAATCGATGGATCCGGTTCCCGATAATCTGAATCTCGGAAATTCCACGCTGGCCAACAATGATGAACTCGGAATTTTCTGCATCAACCGGCATTTGAATCAGGTAAATGTCGTCAATACCGATGGGTCCGCCCATACCGTTCCTCTTGCCGGCCTGTGGCAATTGCAATGGTCGACGAACTTCAGGCCGAGTACCGTAACCATTCCCCAGTCCTGGTAAAACCGCCGGACCGTGGTTGGCATACGGAGCAACTGACAGCGCAGAGGGCGCAACAACAGCAGAAACGCGCCCTCTGCCGGCCCCGCCGCGATCAGGCCGGGCGGGCACCGTCGACCCCGGCGTTGAACACCGCAAGCGGTATTCCACGCCGCAAGCAGTTCTAATAAAATAGCACTGATACTCGGGATTCGGCGGTATTCCACGCCGTCACACTCGACGGGAACCGAATCATTCTATAGCTGCGATCTGGCCGCCGGTCCTACGACATGGTCGAGCGGCAGTGGTTCATTACCGCTCCATGTCGCTCCGGCGCTGCCGGCCGCACCCGCCGCCTGAATCTCCAGCGGGAGGCCCATTTCCCGCGGATAGTCCGACACAATTTGCAGAAGTGCGTCGGTGGCTCGGTTCGAATTATCCAGCATGGCTGCCACCGTGCCGCCGCCGCCGCTTGCCGTAATGCGCGCCCCGAAAACACCCGCCGCCGGGCCGGCATCAATCAGCCGGCTTAACAGCCAGTCCGCCTGCGGACATGACAGCCCCAGGCGCAATCTATAACTGTGCTGCGACGCAAGCAGCAGCCGCCCGGCGCGCTGCAGCGTTCGCCGCCGTTGCTGATTTTCCAGCCGTTCAACGGATCGTCCGGCCTCCGGCAATTCCGCCAGGTCCTCCATCACCTGCAAAAAATTCTCCGCGTGCTCCCGCTCGGAAATCAGATGATCCACCGCCGCCCGGACGCGGTAAAGTTCACCCGGCGCCACCGGCCCGCCTTCCTGCGGCAATTCCCCATAGCTCCGCAAAAAATCCCGGCCGCGCAACCGTCGCGGCAGCAGCGATCGGAAATAGCGGCGATAAAGCTCCGGGGACATGTTTCCCAGATAACCGTTAAGGGGGCTGCTTTCACGCCCCAGGTCGCGATACACCGTTTCCATAATTCGCAGGCCCATATCCCCGGCAAGACGCAGCGACCGCGCCGTTTCACTGCTGCGCATGGCCGGTTTGCCCGTATTGAGCGCAAAAACCCGCACATCGGCGGGTAGGGGAATCTGCCCGATTAAATTATGCGGCTGTGCCGAATACCGCAGCAGATGTGCGGGTGGACCGTCCGCCGCGCACAGCACAGTCAACGCGTCCACCACATGTCCGCCGGACGGTCCGAACAGGCTCTCCGCCCGATGAATCAGCACGGCTTTTTCCACCGTGGAAAGATTAAACCCGAACAGCCGGACGACCGCCTGCAACAACGCCGCCGTGACGGCCGTGGAACTCCCCTGACCGGCGAATATTGCAATTTCGGAATCCACCACCACCGCGGCTCCCCGCGGCGCCGGTGAGTCCGCCGGCCCGGTGGCCGCGGTCTGATAAATTCCCTCCCTTGAAAGCAGGTAAAACAACCCCACGTACGGCAGCGTCCACCAACCTTCCGGTCCAATTCGGCCCATCAGGTAATGCGGTTCCGGCAGCGGCCTGCCGGATAGCGGAAAAAGATCATCAGCCGGAAATCGCACGATCGATTCCGTCGCCGGCTCTCCGGCCTTTACGCCGCCGGCCCGGAAACCCGTGCCGATAAAGATCAGTTGCCCATCGGTGCGGGCCTGCACACCCACCGCGGCGCGGCGGGGAAGAGCCATCTGGCCCACCACGCCCCCCGCCTCACAGGACAATCCGCCAATCACATCCAGCCTGCCCGGCGCGCTGTGCACAACCGGTACACCCTCGCCGCCAAGCATGGCCATGCGCTGGGCAACAGATTGCAAAATATCGCGGCCGCTGGACATATGCGTCTATCATAAGCAACCGCACGCCCGGACTCCAGCGGACAATCCCCCTCCAATACACCCCGTCCGCAGCGGCCCTGCGAAACGGCGGCCTAAATTATGGCGGGACCGTCAATGGGCATCGTCGGAAAGGGGTCTTTCGAATTGGATGAGAAGATCACTGCGCATTGAATCCCAGCGGGTTCCCACAATGTCATAACCGACCGCAAGAGCCAGATGAACCATGGATTTGTGCCGGTTCAGCGCCTCGAACCGGGAATATTCATAGCCGTGGGATTTCGCCCATTCATGGTGCGATTCCATGAGTTGCCGGCCGATTTTCTGACCGCGGAAATCCGCGTGAACACCCACAAGCCACGTATAAAACACACCGGGTTTAAGTTCAAACCCGATATTAAATCCTACAGGCCGGTTATCCAGGGAAGCCAGCATAACCAGAACGTTGTACCGTCCCTGAAAACGGCGGCGGAAATAATTCTCATTTTCCGGAGGCCGAAATACCTGATTGTACAAGTCCACGATCACGGGCAATTGTGTTTCGGTGATGATGGAAATATCTGCCTGGGCCATACGCCTTTTCCACAAAGTTCACATTCAACCCGTATCGCAGCCGCGGGTCTTTCACTGGATATCATATCCGAACGTACCGGTTTTTTCCCGGCATCGGGCCGGTAGTCCGCTCCAGGGAATGCCGACAATCGCATGGTCGATCGCCCAACCCGCGGAATGCCGCGGTCCGCGGTTATTTCCGTCGGGACAGCAGAATGGACTTCCCTCCTTTTACCATTTGCCCCACATGAACGCACACCTCCCAGTTTTCCGGCTGGGGTAAAATCAATTCCGTGCGACTGCCGAAGGCGATCATTCCAAACCGCTGCCCCCGGCCCAGCCTGTCATTTGGATATACCGGGGCAATGATCCGACGTGCAATAGCTCCGGACACCTGCCGAATCACCGCGACGCGCTCCCCACCTCCGGACTGCCCGGCGGTTTTCAGAACAATCAAATTGGATTCGTTGCGCTGTCCGCATTGCGGATGGCGAGCATCCAGGAATTCACCCGGCGTATAACGTGTGGACTCCACCAAAGCATCGCACGGCGAACGGTTGATGTGCACGTCCAGCACGCTCAAAAAAATGCCGATCCGCAGCGCCGGCCCGCCGAGTTCGTCACAATGATCCATACGGCTTATTTCCGTGATTTTGCCGTCCGCCGGCGACAACATGACACCGCTGCCCTGCGGAATCCGGCGCGGGGGATCACGGAAAAATGCCATGCACGCCAAGGTTATCGCCAAAACCGCCGCCGCCAGGGGAATGGACAAAGCCGCCGCCGTCAGCGTCAGCACCATACCCGCCGTCAACATCGGCAGCCAGAATCGCCACCCGAAAAGTGATAGCGGAAACCATGGCATCGGTTTCATGGTTTTGCGCCCGCCGGTCGTACATGCGCCGAAAGACGCATGATTTGCAGGTTAGGCTGCGGCGTAAATGTACCCGCCTGCCCCAGATTGGAAATCAGCGATCCATCCACCACAAAACCCTTGTACTGTCCGTTGATGATTTGAAAAAAAGGAAATGCCGTCGCGCCGGGAGCATCGCTGGTTGTACCGTTAAACAGAAACTTTATTCTTGTGCCGCCGGGAAGAACACCCCGGATACGATGTGAATACCCGGCCGGATTATTGTAATAACTCTGCAACGAAAGCGGGCTGCCGATCGGTCCCAGCGGATCGCCGACATAGTCCAGATAATACGGACTCCATGCATCCGGTGGAATCAACCCATGTTTGCCCACGCCGCCCACGGCCCGCCCCTTCGGCGAAGATTGCGACATTATATTCTGCGGCTTGATCCAGATCAGCACCGGCTGGGTAAGGGTAAACACCTGTCCCGCCCGGTAGCCCGGCCCGCGGGTCACCGCGGGAAGTTTGTAACCGGGAAAATTGGCCGAAGGCGGATTTGGCGAAGAACACCCTGCCAGACACAATGCAGCCGCCAGCGCCGCGGCCGGAACAAACCGGATCACGCCGTGCCCGGTCCTGGCTATTATTTTTGATACGCCGCTGACCACATCCTTGGAATCCGTATTCAACATGAGTGCACCTTCCATAAAAAAACGCTGGTATTACTCTCCCTGTAATCACTTAATGTAATACGAAAAGCCATTTGCACCAAGCCACAGCCCTGTCGGTTACCGGGTTTTCATCCGTATATCAGTCCGCCCGACGCGCCATTCCGGCCGTGGTGGGGCACACCGTCAGGGCGTCCGCAAAAACCGCCGCGGCAGACCCGCCGCCGGACCGGTCAGTCCGTCTTTTGATCCAGCAGAGGCGCATCTCCCTGCGATTCTTCCGGGGCCACCCGCGCCACACCCACCAGAATATCGCTTTCATCCAGCCGGATCAGTCGCACTCCCTGCGTCGCACGGCCCATTTCCCGCAGTTCGCCGGTCACACCGATGCGGACCACCTGCCCACCGCGGGTAATCATCATCAACTCGTCATTGTCGGAAATGGCCTGTACGCTCACCACAGGTCCATTACGGTCCGAGGTGCGAATATTGATCACACCCTTGCCGCCGCGATGCGTGAGGCGGTATTCCTCAATGCGGGTGCGTTTCCCGTAGCCGTTTTCGCATGCCGTCAACAGCGTGATCTGGTTGTCACCATGGTCCAGCCCATGCGGGATAATGACCATGTCCACCACCACATCGTCAGCGTCCAGTTCAACGCCTTTGACTCCCCCGGCCTGCCGGCCCATGTCGCGTACTTCCGCTTCATCAAACCGCACAGCCATGCCGCCGCGGGTGCCCAGCACAATTTGATCATTGCCATTGGTGACCCCCACGCCGATAACGGAATCACCTTTTTCCAGGCCGATCGCGATAATGCCGCGCTTCATCGGATTGCTGAACGCCTTCAGCAGGGTTTTTTTGATGACACCCTTGGCCGTCGTAATGACCAGATGCTTGGCCTCATCGCTGAAGTCCCGCACCACCAGCACCTCGGCAAGCTTCTCTTCCGCCTGCATTTCCACCAGATTGGCGATTGCCCGCCCCTTGCTTTGCCGGCTCATCTGCGGCACATCATAAACCTTCTGCCAGTAGCAGCGGCCCAGATTGGTGAAAAACATCAGGTAATCATGTGTGGACCCGATAAACAGGTGCTCAATGAAATCCCCCTCCTTGCTGTCCGCACCCACAATGCCGCGGCCGCCGCGACCCTGTTTGCGGTAGGTATCCAGCGGCATGCGCTTGATGTAGCCTTCATGACTGATGGTCACTACCACCTGCTCATCGGCAATCAGATCCTCAATGTTAATGTCCGTGGCTTCGTTGGTGATCTGCGTGCGGCGGTCATCACCATATTTATCCTTCAATTCCAAAGTGTCTTCGCGGATAACATCCAGCACGCGGTTGTCATCCGCCAGGATCATTTCATAATCGCCAATTTCTTCCGTCAGCCGGTTGTATTCTTCCGTCAGCTTGTCGATTTCCAGGCCCACCAGCCGCTGAAGTTGCATGGACAATATCGCATCCGCCTGGGCGCTCGAAAGCGTCATGCCGCCGTCCGCGGCCGTCGCCGCGTCAATCCGCTTGCGGAATGCTTTTGGAATCGCGGCCTTCCATGTCAGTGCTTCGTCAATGCTGAACTTTTTCTTCATCAAGTTCAGCTTCGCGGTGGGCACATCCGGGCTTATTTTGCGGTTTCGCAAAAGCTCTATCACGCCCATCACATCCACTTTTCCGCCGGCGGACTTGCGCACGTCCTCCGTATGAATGTCCGCAAGGGCCAGAATTAAACCTTCCAGGATGTGGGCTCGCTGCCGCGCTTTGCGCAAACGGAAAGCCGTCCGCCGCCGGATCACTTCCTTGCGATGCTGAATGAAGTATTCAATCATTTCCTTGATGCCCAGGGTGCGGGGCTGGCGGTTCACAAGGGCGATATTGATGATGGAAAAAGTGGATTGCAGCGGAGTAAACTGGTAAAGCTGGTTGATCACCACGTTGGGATCCGCATCGCGTTTAAGTTCCACCACCACCCGCACATCATGCTCACGGTCGGATTCATCCCGCACATCGGAAATATCCTTGATCCGTTCTTCCTTCACCTGGTCGGCAATGGATTCAATGATGGTCTTTTTGAGCACCTGGTACGGAATTTCCGATATGACAATCTGCTCCCGCCCGCCCTTGAGCTGCTCCGTGTGCACACGGCCGCGCACGGTGATCTTCCCCCGCCCGGTTTCGTATCCTTCCACAATGCCGGCCCGTCCGCATATGACGCCCCCGGTCGGAAAGTCAGGCCCTTTAATGACTTTCATCAACTCGCGCGTGGTGCACTGCGGCTCGTTTATCACCTTGACAATGCCATCGCACACTTCCCGCAAATTGTGCGGCGGCAGGCTGGTCGCCATGCCCACCGCGATGCCCTGCGCACCGTTTACCAGCAAATTGGGAAACTTGCTGGGCAGAACCGTCGGTTCCAGGCGGGCCTCGTCATAATTGGGAATAAAATCAACCGTGTCCTCCTTCAGGTCATCCATCATTTCATGCGATGCATCCGCCATGCGGGCTTCCGTATAACGCATCGCCGCCGGGGGATCGCCGTCAATGGAGCCGAAGTTTCCCTGCCCATCGACCAGCAGATGCCGCATGTTCCATTTTTGCGCCATGCGCACCAGCGTGGGATAAATAACCGCTTCACCGTGGGGGTGGTAATTTCCGGAAGTGTCGCCGGCGATTTTCGCGCATTTGCGATGTTTGCTTCGCGGCGTGAGCTGCAGATCATTCATCGCCACCAGAATGCGCCGCTGCGAAGGCTTAAGCCCGTCACGCACGTCCGGCAAGGCACGATCCATGATCGTGCTCATGGCATACGTGAGATAACTTTCCTGCAATTCGGTTTCAATTTGCAGATCATTGATCCGGGAATCCTGGTCGTACATTGAAAGGTCCTCATGCCTTGAAAGAGGCGGCATTTCCGTTGCCGGCCGTACGGGCGATTTTTCCCGCTTTTCGATATCCCGATTATGTTACCACATGCGGGCATAACCCGCGACCCGGCGGCGGCCCGCCCGCCATCGGCCAACGGGTAAATTTCCTCACGCCGCGGAAGCCCCATCCTGCTCTTGATTCACGTAAGCCCGATCCACGAATCCAGTTCGCCAAAATCCAATTGGGCCAGATCCTCCACCGCATATTCCGACCAGTTGCGCACATGATCCAACGGGGAATTCGTCGCCACGCCCAGCACACGCATGCCCGCTCCGTGCGCGGCAATCGCCCCGCCGTTGGTGTCTTCAATCACCAAACTTTGGCGGGCCGGAAATTCCCGCTCGTCACGTTCATTAAGCAATTGCAGCGTTCTACTGTAACCCTCCGGATGTGGTTTGCCTTGGCGCACATCTTCAATGGCCGTTATCACAGGAAAATAATCCGCAATACCGAATGCCGCCAACAAAGGCTCAATCTCATGGTGCCGCGCTCCGCTGCATATTCCCGTGGGCACCTTGCGATCCGCAAGATGACTCAGCAACTGCCGCACTCCCGGCAACAGACCGGCATGCTGCACAATGTCCCGGTCTATTACCCGGTCTTTCGCGGAAACCAATGCCGCCACGAGTTCCCGGTTTGCCTCAATACCCGCGTCCCGCAGCACCAGATCAAACCCCTCGCTGGAACCATAAACAATGTATCGCGAAAAATATCGCTCCGGCGTAAGCACAATGTCCTTGCCCAACCGCTCTCGCAGCTCCTTCAGGGCGTGGTTATACGCCATAAGGTGAATTTCCTCGGTATTGGCAATCACGCCGTCAAAATCAAATATCACGCAGCCATGGGTCATTTCCATACTCCTGTTACAGCAGCATTTCCGGCTGCCCAGCATAACCGATGATTCTATAAAGAGCCCAAATTCGGTTAACGCTCAATTCATCTGTTTTTGTTTCACCGGTCGCGAACCGCCGGATTCGTTCCAAAATGCCGCCCCGAATGTGATTGCGAAAATTTCGCGTTATCGCTTTTACCGCTGCCCGCTCTCGCATATACTTTTACGCTTTCATGGCATGAGCCGGCCTGTGGTTTGGCCGGACCATGCCGGATGTGAATGGAGCATGCAAACATGTCAGCAAAAGGCAATGCCGCCATCGGCCAGTCGGGCGGTCCAACCGCGGTTATCAACCAATCTCTGGTCGGTGTGATTGAAGAACTTGGACGACAGCCTCAAATTGGCCGGATACTCGGGGCCCGGCACGGCGTTCGCGGCATTATTAACGGTGATTTTGTCCCGCTTAACAATCTGTCGGCGGAACTTCTGGAACAAGTCGCCCAGACCCCTTCCAGCGCATTAGGCTCCACCCGGGATAAGCCGGATGAACAGTATTGCGTAAAACTGCTGGAATCCTTTAAAAAGCATGACGTGCAGTATTTCTTTTACATCGGCGGGAATGATTCGGCGGATACGGCCCGCATCGTGGCCGAAATGGCCGCCAAATCCGGCCACCCCCTCCGCGTGTACCATGTTCCCAAAACCATTGACAATGACCTGCGCACCACGGACCACTGCCCCGGATATGGATCCGCCGCACGCTTTGTCGCGCTGGCCCTGATGGGCGATGACTTGGACAATCGCTCGCTCAAGGGTGTAAAAATTGATATTATCATGGGGCGTGATGCCGGTTGGCTGACCGCCGCTTCCGCCCTCGCCCGTCATGAGGATACCGACGGACCACATTTAATTTACGTTCCGGAAGTGGACTTCAGCGAGGACAAATTCCTTGCCGATGTTGACCGCGTTTACACCAAGCTCGGCCGCTGCGTTGTGGCCGCCAGTGAGGGCATCCGCTTTAAAGCCGGTGACAAAAACTCGCTGGTGACGGAAAAGGCTGTGCAGGGCGGCGAAGTCGATGCCCACGGCAACAAGCAACTTTCCGGTACCGGCGCACTCGGAGATTACCTTTCCGATCTGGTAAAAAACAAACTTGGCGCCCAGCTTCAAAAATCCACCGGCGCCAAAATGCGCGTCCGGGCCGATACCTTCGGCTATCTCCAGCGCAGCTTCCCCACCATTGTCAGCCCGACGGATGCGTTCGAAGCCCGACTCTGTGGCGCCATGGCCGTGCGCTATGCCCTGTCCGCACCGGAAGGCCTGACCAGCGGATCGGTGGCCATGCGCCGCGTCAGCGAACATCCGTACAAAATTGAAACCTTTGCCACGGCGCTGGGCAATGTCGCCCGCCAAACCAAACCACTGGACGCCACGTGGGTTATCAACGGCTGCGATGTGGCTGCGGATTTTGTGACGTATGCCAAGCCGCTCGTCGGCCCGCTGCCCATCCCGGGCAAACTGATCTGACCGTTGGCGCCCCCGCTCAATCCATGCGCAAACTCACCACGTACGGCTTTTTCATGCCGATGTGCAGTTTTTGGGCAAATGTGCGGCCGTTGGTTTGCAACACCGCGGCATAATGTCCGCCCGCTGAGAGCCATAGTTTCACAGCGCCGTGAACCGCCACATTGGCGATCAGCCGCCCCGCCCGATGCAATATCAGCCGCACGGGATGCCGCCCCGCCGCGCCCGTCAGTCGCAACGTTACCAGCCGGCGGTGATAATAATCCGCGGAAACATCTTCCGCATAGACACTGTGATCATTCAGATTCCACACCATCGGAAACCAGTTGCCGGGATCGCCCGGCTTCCGCCGAAAAGTCATGGCATATATCCGATGGGCATACACACCGTCCAACATGACGTTCCGCGCCGGATACGCCAGAGACGCATTGGCCAGAAACCATGTGTGATCCAGCGGCGAAACTTCCGATGCGCCCAGTACATGCCACTGCCCATCCCAGATTTCAACCCACGTATGATTGCCCGCATTATTGCCGTTTGCGTCACCGCGATGAATTGCCCACATCGGCGTACCTACCGCCCGCGCCGGGACGCCCACACTGCGGCAGGCATCCACCAATAAAATGGACAACCCGCTGCACGACGCATAATGCGCCGCCGCCGATTCCGCCGGACTTTGATTCGGTTTGGGCCGCTTTACTGCGTTGTAACTGACCCGTAGAAGCGGAAAAATTGCCTTGTTCAGCGCCAGCGCCGCGGCGCCCGCGGAAGTGCAATGCGCTACGATTTGCCGACACATCGGTCCCAGCCGCTGCCGCCAATTGCCGCGGGTTTCATCCAGATTTGCATACGGCAGCACATACTGCAGAAATACCCGGGGCGGAACATAACTGTGCCATGGCCGGTCCTGCATCGCCTGATAAGACAAGGACACATCCCGCGCAAGATACGCCCCGGAAAGCGATCGTAAATCGTGCCGCGGCATGTTGGCCAACAAAAATGACAGTGCCGGCCGCCGGCTTTCCGGCAGCAGTGCATAACCTTTTACCAGTCTGGATTCGTTGGCGCCCGCGGCGGCCAGCGCCCGGATGACGCCGCTGCGATTGTGGGCGGGAATCAGGCGAAGCGCGGCCTTGCTTGCCTTGTAAAACACCACGTCAAATTTATCGCCGTGCATATTGCCGCAGCGGGAAAGAATGGTATTGCCGCCCATTTTCAGCCGAACGGATGCCGACATCGCCGCCGCCGTGCAGACCACGTCGTTGGCGCTGGTACGATACACCCCGTGCAAATCCGACCCGTCCACCACCAGGACCTGCCGCGAATGCGGAATTGCAAACACCGCCACGGCGTGCGTCAGTTGCGGGTTAAATGGAACCACGTACCGTCCCGCGGCCTGCCGCACAACCTGATGCCACTGTCTCGCCCGATCGCCGTGATTCAGAATCGCGGCATAGGGCGTCCAGATTATCACCGGTCCTTTATGCAGCCGCCGCCTTAAACGATCAATCAGCTTACGGCGTTCTCCCGGTGCAAATTCAACCGTGGCCTGAAAAATCAGCCGATGCGTACGCGGATCGGCCTGTATCTTGACGGTAGGCAGCTTTCGCGTCGCCAGCGAAAAATTCGCGCCGATCAGATTGGTAACATGATGGCCATTCCAGACCATTTTCCCCGAATCCACCATTTTTCCGGTCCATGGCGCCCAGCCAAAGTAGGCCCCATATCCCGTGGAATTCAATGGATCCAAAAATGTCTTTCGCTCAAATGCCGCCCGATTCGCCGGTGTCATCCCCGGCCCCGGACCGTAAAAATAGGTCATCACGGACCCCAGCGCATTGTACGAGCACTGGTCAAAATGCCACACCAGCAATTTACGCTCCGCCCGCGTAATTCGCGGAGTCGCCGGGACGCCCGCCCGTGCTCCCACTGTGAATAACAGTACAATCAATACGGCAAGTATGGTGAATTTTTGTCCGGATAGTCGCAGCATGTATCCTCCTTAATTCAGCAACACTTCACTTCAAAAACCCGATGAATCACGGACTACAGGTTACCGGCGGACCGGCGGACAGAAAATAATTGAACTCTACTACAAGAAAGGTTACGGCATTCGGCCGCGGTGGGCAACCATGGCGAAAAAAAACGCCCCGTGCGCCCCGGCAATGCTTGCCGCCCGCCGCCCGTGCCTGCCGGGCCTGCACCATTATTCACCCGGCGGCCAGCAGCCCCAGCGTCTCCTCTATCACCGCAGCTGGGCTCGACCAAACAAAGAAAAATGTGCTCTCGCGCGCACGGCGCTGGGCGGCATGGGCCATGGACAAGCCCCTTCCTTTGGCCAGTTCAAGCGCAGCCATCGCCGCCCGACTGCACAATAAATTGGCCCGGGCTCGCAGCCTGGATTTATCCGCCAAACCCGCAATACTGCCCCCCGCCTCCACAGCAAGAACCGCCCGTTCCTTTCCAACGGCTTTTCCGTCTCGGCCCAAGGCGCACACGGCGGCATTCAGCTGTTGCCATTGCTGCTCCAGACGTTTCACAGCCTGTCGACATTCCACGGATCGCGCGGAAGCCAATTCCCGCGCCATGTCCAATGCACCCGCAGCCACGCCCAACGGCAGAATGCACGTATTCAGGCTCAACCGACCGCGACCCCGCCGGACAGACATCACATCGGCCGCCGGCCCGGCCAGGACTTCCCCATCCATAATGCGCACCCCGGACAATGTAACCGAAGCCGTATCGCTGGCGTTCAGCACCGCCATTTCCTGCGCCGGCTGCACCCTCACACCCGCTCGCCGCATCGGCAGCAAAAATAAAATCTGCCCCTTTTCACCGGCGGGCGGCTCCGGCTCATTTGCAACCGCGGCACCGGCCACAATCCAGTCCGCATGATGCGCACCGGTAGCCCATGGTATGACGCCGCTCACACTCCAGCCGCCGGCGATCCGGTCGGCCGTTACCGCCGGCAGATGATGCTGCCCCGATGTGGTGATCTGGGAAATGCCGATGGTAATGAAGCGGCGGCCGCCGGCCGCCTGACGCAGCAGCTTTTCCGCCAGAGGATGCCGCCGACAACAGTTCAAAAATTCGATGGCGGCATCGCGCTGGGTCAGGATCAGAGCTGTTGTAAGACAGGCCGCGGCTATCTGCTGATAACGGTTATGCAGAGTCCGTGCGGGCAGTGGATAGCCCCAAAAACCGCGCGGAATCGTCCATCCCATGGCGCCGCAGGTGCTTAATAACCGCAGGTTTTCCTTCGGCCATCGGCCGGATTGGTCAATAAGGCAGGCGCGGCTTTCAAGCGTGCGCCGCACCTGAATCCAGCGCTGCGCCGCAGTTGACACGGATCGGCCAGGGTGGACGGCCCGTGCCGCGGGGTTCTGCCGGCGAAGTTGTCCGTTTTGTTCCATGCAGGGATTGTAGGCATTCAATCAAGTTATGATAAGCGAACAGCAGATCAGGAAAATATTCCCGCCAGCCCGGCGTACACGCCTACAACCGATGTGAGCACCACAATACCGCCCACAATCCATGCATAACGACCCTTCAGCCGCCAAGGTTCTGGAATCGCGCGAATTGACAGCATAAAAAGAAAGCCCAGCACCACTGGCAGCAGCAGGGCATTCATCACTTCAACGCCGACGGACAATCGCACCAGGTTAACCCCGGAAAGGACAATGCCGCCCCCGGCCAGCAAACTTAATATGTACACAATATAAAACCATGGCGCCTCGAATGGATGATGCGCCAAAGAACGTTTATAGCCCGTCACCTCACCCAGCCCCCATGCCGCCGTCAGCGATACCACAATCGTTGCCACCAACGCCGCTCCCAGCATACCCATGGCAAATACAACCCGGCCCCAGTAAGACCCGATCAACGGTGTCAGCGCATGGGCGATTTCCTGCACGGAATCCAGCGGAACCTTGGGGTTCGTGCGGCCGATGGTGGATGCCGTAAGAATAAGAATTGAGGCCATGATAAATTGGGTCACACATGCGCCGATGAACGTATCCCACCGGGCCGCACGTATCTGCGATAATGAAAGGCCCTTATCAATCACCGCCGATTGCTGGTAAAACACCATCCACGGCATGATCACCGCCCCGACATTTCCCGCCACGAGAAACAAAAAATCCCGATTGGCCAGCGGCATATGTGCGGAATCCAGCAGCATGCTATGCACACTGGGATGCGCCACAAACGCCATGGCGATAAAGGCAAATTCAAACAGACCTATGCAGAGTGCCACAATTTCAACCTGGCGGTAACCGCCGGAGGCCACCACAATAACCAGAAACAGCACGGTCGCCCCAATGCTGGCCCATTGCGGAATTCCGAACAACAGCCCTACGCCGGAGATGCCGGCAAATTCCGTAAGCAGCGCGCCTACGCAGGAGACAACCAGCGTGGCCACGGAAATCCAGGCCCAAAAAGGCCCAAACTGTTCTTTAATCAGTTCGCCATGTCCGCGCTGCGTGGTTAAACCCAGGCGCACCGTCAGTTCCTGCACGATATAAAGAATAGGCACCAGCACAATTTGAAACACGAGAAGCTTGTAGGCAAATTGGGCGCCGCTTTGCGCTGCCGTAATAGCGCTGCCCGCGTCCGTGTCCGCCAGCATCACCACCAGGCCCGGCCCCATGACCAGCAGCATTAATTTCCAGAAGGGAAGATTGATGAAAGCCGACTTATTCTCCGGCGATTGCGACTTGGCCGATCCGATATCGCCGGAGGTCGACCCGGCTGGCGATTTTGCGGTCGAGGATGCTTTCAAGTTATGGTCTGAACCAACTGGCATAAATACCGAATCCTGACCTTGCCGCTCTTTTGCAAATAAAGAATACCCGCCAATAAGGCGATTCAGTGTACCGGGAACCGCACGGCTTACAGCGATTGGCAATATAAGACAATTGAGACTCAGTTTCAATTAAATCCAGCCCCTTCATTTATAATTCGCCAAACTGTAAATAATGACCACTTTCTACCATCGCTGACGTCGCTATAATCCAAGTTGATGGAACAGAACTTCGACCCTCCCAATTCACTTTCATCCGACACTCCCGAAGACCCGGGAAGACGGGATTTTTTCGCAAAAGCCTTCCGCGACGCCATCAGCCCGCTTGCCCATTTGGTGGAGCGCCGCGTTGAACCCGTAACCTCCGCCCTGCAGGGAAAATTCCCCGCCATAACGCCCGATGAATCCGATGAAATTCCCCCTTTACCCGATACCTTCGAACCGACTGTTTTTCTGCGGCCCCCCGGCGCAAAACAGGGAGAGGAATTTGAAACATTGTGCTCGCGCTGCGGCGAATGCGCTAAAGCCTGTCCGGTCAAATGCATTCAAATTGATAACACCGCCCAGATCGGCGGCGGCTACCCCTATATCGTTCCGACCCTGGCGCCCTGCGTGGTATGTGATGAACTCGCGTGCATGAAAGCCTGCCCCAGCGGTGCCTTGACCCTGGTGGATAAGTTTCAAATAAAAATGGGCTTGGCAAAAGTCAACCATGACTCGTGCCTGCGCAATCACGGCGAAGACTGCCGCCTGTGCCTGGAGGCATGCCCCATCGGTGAGCACGCCATCGTCGTCAGCGAAAACACCGGCCGGGTGCTGGTAAAACCGGGGGGATGCGTGGGCTGCGGCATGTGCGAACAGGCCTGTCCGACACAGCCGACATCCATTGATATTCAACCGGCCAAAGAAGAACCGCACGTTTTTGATGACTGACTATTTGCCCGACAGTCGCCGTCATCCTCCGGAATTCGGCTGCGGCTGCCGGACAACCGGATTTTCCCGCCTATCCGCCGCGTCCGCGGTATCCGCAACCCAGCGGGTTGCATCGCCCTTATTCTGCTTGGCCACGTAAAGCGCCGCATCCGCCCGTGCAAGCAAATTCGCCGCTGCCGGGCAAAGCGCTGGAAAAATCGTGTAGCCAATGCTGGCCGGCGCCCGAATTTCCCCGAACCCCTTCAGTTGATAGGGTCGATCTAGTTCCGCAGTAATCCGACGAAAGAACGCCTCCGCATCTGCCGGCATGGTCAAGTCCTCCAGTACCATCACAAATTCATCGCCTCCCAGCCGATGCGCACAATCCGTTTTGCGCAGTGCCGCCCGGATCCGCGCCGCAAGTTGCTTAAGGAATTCGTCTCCCGCCGCATGGCCCAGTGTGTCATTAATCGGTTTAAAATCATTGACGTCCAGAACCGCAACAGCCATCAGCGATTTGGCGCGCTCCGCGCGTGCCACCGCCCGTGTGATATTTTCATCCATCATGCTGCGGTTCGGCAGGCCGGTCAGAACATCGTGCGCCGCCAGCCACGCCTGTTGGCTGAGTTCGGCGTCCAGCCGGTGGCGAAGGTCTATTTCATCCAAAGCCCGCCCCAGTTGCCCGACCAGGCTCTCCACCAGTCCTGATATTTCCACATCAAACAGCTGGGCATGCGGCGAAATAAGGCTCAAGATGCCCCATTGCCGGTTGGCCCGCATAATAGGCGCGGCCGCGACCGCGTGACCGCCGATCGCCACGATTGTATCCCGGGTCGCCGAAACGTTTTCCTCGCGTTGAATTTGATTGGCAAAGCAAAGCCGGTTTTCTTTCCATGCCTTCCTGACCAGGCTCATGCGGCGATCGTCGTGAATGTTGATGCGCACCTTCATTAATTCTTCTTTGCCCCGGCCGGCCACCACAATCCGCGCCAGCCAGCCGGCGGCGTCGGGCCGCAAAATTGAAATAGTGCTGAACAGCCCGCAATCGGCAAGCTGTTCGGCAATGCCCCGGCACAAGCCGTTTTCGTCGTGCTTCTGCAATATGATCTGTCCCTGCCCGCTGAGGGATTTATAGAGACTGCTCAAGCGGTTTACACGGGCCCGCATGTCCAGCGCGTCTAGGGCGCTGCCCAGCAGCATCGAGCAGTTGCGGACCAGCGCCAGAATATCCCCATCCAGAAAATTCACCTGGTTCGCCACCACGCTGATCAATCCCCAGATGTTTCCTCCGCGGCGGATCGGAATAACCGCGATTGATTTGATATACCGTGCCGCTGACGAAGAACTAAAACCGCGGCTGCGCGGATCGGCGGCGTAATCGTTGCTGAATTCCAGGCTCTGAGATTGCCATGCCTTCGCGGACAGCGTCACGGGCTCCTCATGGATGGAAAATGAAAAGCAATGCCGTACTTCATCCGCACTCGGTCCGCCTCCGAAATGATAATGCAGCATGCCCTGCTCGTCCGGCCAGCCGATCCCGACAATGCAAAATGGCCCGGTCGCCACCAGTGCATCGCAGGTCCCCTGCAGCAGGTCGTGCTCGGACGCGGCCGTAAGAATCAGTTTTGATTCCTCGAGAATCGCGGTATACAGCGTGTTCAGGCGGGTCAATGCCGACTGCTTCGACTGCAGCCGGTCGACCAGCCGCCGGCGCTCCAGTGTGCGGCCGAGCAGCGCGGCACTGCTGGCCAGCAGCGTGCTGATCGCATCCCGAAAAACACCACGCTTGCCGCTGATCACACCCAGCACTCCCCACGTTTTGCCTTCACACACAATCGGCAGCGCCGCCCAGGCATTTATCCGTAGCCGCCGGGCCGTTTCATGATAAGCCGTTGAACGTATATCATGCTGGTAATCATTGCTTATCTGAATCTTTCCTGTCCGCATCACCTCGCGGGAAAGTGTTCCGCCGCCGGCCGAACCCGCCACCGGCGTGGCAAAGGTTTCCATCAGCTCTTTGGCATGACTGCCCACTGCATGATGATAGCGCAATTGACCATCGGCATCAGGCCACCCGATACCCACCAGATCAAAAAGCCCGGTTTCATGTAAACGCCGGCATACGCCCTCAAATAAATCCACCTCGGCCGGTGCGTCAAAAAGCAACTGCTGTTGCTCCATCAGTGCCTGATGCAGTGAATTCAGGTGCTGCAGGTCCGCGTTGCGCGCATGCATTTTTTCTTCCGCGATTACCCGCATCGAGGTCACAGCCACCACCTGCACGGCGGGTTCAAAATTCGCCGCAAACCCTTCCCCATGGAATTGTGCCTTGGTCGCCCCAAAAAGCACGATGCGCGTCGAGCCAAAACCGACGGCGACCAGCGATTTCCAGCCGTGCGTCGCTGCCGTTTGAATCCAAAATTGCGAAACGGCTGAAATATATGCGGGTTCAGCAGTTAAATTATCGACCACCTTAAAGTTAATATTGACCGCCGATTGAAAGCCGCCCGACAGACCGCCGGGCTGCGACACGCCCGAGAACAGTTCCTCGAACAGGAGATCACCCCCGGGGATGTCCAGCGGTAAGTCCCCGGGCATTCCGCCTTCAATTCCACTGCATCTTGCCGCCCGCAGTGTACAATCCGCACCGGAGAACTCGTACACCAGCCCCCCGGCTGCCTGCGTACCGGCAATCAGCAAGTCCAACACGCGAAATTGAATATCGGTGAGTCTTTGCGCGCCGGCACAAAGGCGCAACAAAGAAATGAGTTGATCTGAGTTCATACGCGGATCCAGTTTGGCAACCGGCCCTTGAAAAAAGGTTTATCAACCTCTTCAAACTCCCGTTAAACAGGTCAGACGAGAGCGCCAATGGCACCCATATTGGCAGGCCAAGATTAAAGCAGCTCCGCGAGAGCCTTCCATAAATCTTATCGGTCAATTGGCGCCATGGGGATAAGGATGGTATTTCCACGATTTGACAACCGCACATAACACCCTGCAAATAAATAACTTGCAATTACACCCGCGCATAAAATCATGCGACCGCACGAGACCTGCTGATTATTTTTTCAGGATTGCACCAATTGAAAAATTGCTGTAGAAACCATGTATCTGCATCGCAATGCACGGTACATTATTCGGAGTGCAAGTATGTCGCTATCGCGTCCGCTGGGAAAGTCTGGAATTGCCGTATCTCAGGTGATCTTTGGCGCCTGGGCCATTGGCGGCTGGATGTGGGGTGGAAATTCCGAACAGGATTCCATTGCCGCCATCCGCGCATCCATTGATGCGGGCGTTAACACGCTGGACACCGCCGCGGTTTATGGCATGGGCGCCAGTGAAGAACTCGTCGGCAAGGCGATTGCCGACATTCCGCGTCACACCGTGGTGGTTGCGACCAAGTGCGGCATGCGTTGGGACGATCCGCGGGAAGAAGGGACGGACCCATGGCCGCAAAAGGACCCGTCCGGCAAGGACATCGTCATTCGAAAGAATTCCCGCCCCGCCAGCATTGCATATGAATGCGAGAACAGCCTGCGGCGTCTTGGCACGGATTATATTGATCTATACCAGATCCACTGGCCCGATACCTCCGTTGAGCCGGAGGAATCGTTTGGCGCAATGGAAAAACTGCGGCGGGAAGGAAAAATTCGCGCGATTGGCGTAAGCAATTATGACTGTCAATGGCTTTCCCGGTCAAAACAGGCGGGCCTGCTGGCCAGTGTGCAGCCTCCCTACAGCCTGTTGCAACGGGGCATTGAAAAAGAGTTGCTACCCTTCTGCATACGCAATGATATCGGCGTGATCGTGTACTCGCCCATGGAACGCGGCCTGCTTACGGGAAAAGTGGGGCCGGATCGGCAATTCCCGCCGGGGGATCATCGATTGCGACATAAACTTTTTACGCCCGAAAGCCGCGCACGTGTGCTGGCCGCCCTTGAAACCATTAAACCAATCGCCGATCGGCATAAAGCCAGCTATGCCCAGTTGGTCATCAATTGGACTCTCTCACAACCGGGTATAACGGCGGCAATTGTCGGAGCCCGCAACGCCGAACAGGCCCGACACAATGCCGGCGCCGTGGCTATTCACCTGGAACCCGCGGAACTTGCCGCAATTCGTGCGGCGTTCGACCCTCTGGCGGTTTAGGAACCTGTTCGCATTCGATGCAAAAACGGGCGCTGTGACAACATCAGTGGCCACAGCGCCCGGTCGCAGTTGCTATTGGAAACGAATCACCGGAGTACAACGAATCAGACTTGGGACCTGCGCCGCTGCAGTCCAAGGACCAGAGCACCCACCGCAATCAGCCCCAGCGCCGCGGGTTCCGGCGTATTGACCGGGTCCGGAATAAACGCAACCCCCGCCGGCCCGCCCAATCCGCTGACGATCGGGGTTAATGCACCCGTGGAAAGATTCAGCGCATCCAGGCTTTTGAAGGTTTTATCCGAGGAATATGCCTGATTCACGGAAAACCCGGCATTTGCGGTAAGGGCATATACGATGCCGGCTTTTACGTCCGCAAACAGCAGCGTACCCTTCGTGCTTGTGGCAAAACCGGTTTCATCGGTATTCGCCGGGGCGTTGCCGTTGGCCGTATTAAACAGACTGATCGATGCAATGCTGCGACTTGCGGCGGACGCCGGATTTGTCACTAGGGTCAATTGCGCGCCGCTTTCATTTGAAAGCAGAAGTTGCCCGGCCGGGGTCTGATCCAGTGAATCCGGATCGAATACATTCAACGTTGCCCCCGTCGTGGAGCCGGTAATCGGATCATTGCCCCACACGACACCCGAAACCGTGGCGGTTTGGGGATAGGAATTCGGATCCATGCTTACCTGATAAATAACCGGATGACTGTTCACCTGCCCATTGGCCTGACCGGCGACATCGCCGCCGTTATCCGGATTGGAGCCGGAAGCGTACAGCGTTCCATTGATGATCTGGAGTCCGTCAAATCCGCCGCCGTGCGGCGCTGGATTCGGATAACCGTAACGCGTTTGCCCGCCGGTGGAAGTATTGACCACGGTAAGGGCGGAGTTGCCGTCTTCATTTTCGTCGGTATAAACAAGCCCGGTGGCGGGGTCCACGGCAATTCCTTCAAGGTGGCCCTGAATATTAAAGGTCTTTTCCAAAGTGCCGGTGCTGGTATATTCCGCCAGCGTGCTCAGGCCGCCATCACCGCCGTCCGATGCCACATTATTCCCCCATCCGATGAACACATTGCCGCCGCTGACGGCGATGTCATCCGGCGCGGAGACCATGGGAGCAGGTGTGGACACGCCGGGGACGCTTGTTTGTACAAGACCGGCATCCGCAAAAGGTGAGGCAAAGGTCGTAAGCGTATAGCCGGCGGCCACCGTCGGCGCCGCCTGCAACCGACCCGCCATTACAATCGCCGCCGAGGCGGCCAAAATCGACGCTGAAACAAATGAAACACTGCGCATGATATACTCCTGAAAGATACCACTGTTAGCACTCTGGCGGTCCACCGTGAACCGCCGGCTGTCAAAGTAAAGCAAGGGTGTTATTCTGGTTTAAGCGACTGAATAAATTTCGGATAATCACTTGCCGCGCCCGCGCCAAACGCCGCCTGCCCGCACAATCATGCCCATCGGATTATCGTACCGACAGGGTGGCGATATTTGCCTTGCCCACTTCGGCAACAGATGCCATAATCACAGTTTCTTTAAGCTCAAGGGTCCTTCTTTACGGAGACGGTCATGCTCAAATCGAAACTTCCCCGTCGTACATTTGTCCGCGGATTGATCACTGCCGCTGCCGCCGCCGCGGCATTGCGGCCGGGCTCAATCATAACCGCCGCAAAAACGCCGCGGGGCAAAGCGATACATGTACAGGACCTGAACATGGATGCCATGAGCACAGGCTGGGGCCGGGTGCATCGAAATGCCAGCGTGGGCAAAAATCCTCTGCATATCGGCGGCAAGCATTTCAGCCGCGGTATCGGAACACACGCTCTAAGCACTTACGCCTTGAAACTGCAAGGTCAGGCCGCCGCGTTTTCCGCAACCATCGGCGTGGACAGCGAAGTGGGCGACAAAGGCGCGGTGATTTTTGAACTCGTCGGTGATGGCCGTGAACTGGCGAAATCCCCCGTTTTGCGCGGCGGACAGGCGGCCGTGACGATCCATGCGGACCTGCGCGGGGTAAACATATTTGAAATGATTGTGCGGCCGGCGACCGACAATATCAATTTCGACCATGCCGACTGGATAAATCCGACGATTTATATGAAGCCCGGAAGCAGTCAATTGCCCGTTCCTTTAACCGCGATCGGCCCGATGCCGGTGCTGGCCCATGGAGACCCGGAAACGCCCCAATTTCACGGTGCGCGGGTCACCGGCGGCTCACCCGGCAAGCCGTTCATGTTCCGTATCCCCTACACGGGCGCGGAACCGGTAACGTTAACCGCGGATGGCCTGCCCACGGGCCTTTCGCTGCGCGACGGCCTGATCGCGGGCGAGGTATCCGAAGCCGGTGAGTTTAAAGTAAAGCTCACCGCTGAAAACCGCCTCGGCAAAGCGCACCGCACACTGCGGATCATGATTGGTCAGCACATGATCGCGCGAACCCCGGCAATGGGATGGAATTCATGGAACGCCTATGGCATGGCCAACAGTGCCGCCCGAACCAAAGCCGCCGCGGACGCCTTCATCCGTCTCGGCCTTGCGGCCAAAGGGTACACCTACGTCAACATTGATGACGGCTGGCAAAACGGCAGGAATATGGATGGCACCATCAAAACCACCAAAAAATTCGGTGACATGAAAGCCTTGGCGGACTACGTTCATTCCAAAGGTCTTAAATTCGGACTTTATTCCTCACCCGGCCCCGAAACCTGCGGCGGCCACACCGGCAGCTATCAGCACGAAACGAAGGATGCGGACACCTACGCAAGCTGGGGAGTCGATTACCTGAAATATGACTGGTGCAGCTATCACAACATTGACCCGAATCCGGATCTGGAGGGATTCATCAAGCCCTACCGGATCATGGGCGAGGCCCTGCGGGCCACCAGTCGGGACATCTTTTTCAGTCTTTGCCAATACGGAATGGGTCATGTGTGGACATGGGCCGGCAAAGCCCCGGTATACGGAAACTCCTACCGGATCAGCGGCGACATAAACGATTCCTGGGGCGCGATGACCGCCAATGGTTTTGGCAGCAATGGCGACCTGTACCCGTTTGCCGGGCCGGGCCACTGGAACGATCCGGATATGCTGGTGGTCGGCTGGGGGTATTTTGAGGATGGGCCTCTGCACTGGAGCAAGCTGACTCCCAATGAGCAAGTCACCCATTTTACGCTGTGGTGCATGCAGGCGGCTCCATTGCTGCTCGGCTGCGATCTGGATCACATGAACACATTCACGCTGGACCTTATCAGCAATACCGAAGTTCTGGCGGTAAACCAGGATGAGTTGGGTGTACAGGCACAGCGTGTGTCGCGCAAGGGCGACGCTGAAGTTTGGGCCAGACCCCTCTTTGACGGAACCGTGGCCGTGGCGCTTTTTAACCGCGGCATTCTGCCCGCGAACGTCAGCGTATCATGGGCGGAACTGCGGCCGGTCATACCGGGCGGAACGGCATTGCCCGGAAAACAGTTGGTACGCGACCTTTGGCAGCGAAAGGCATTGGGAGTATTTGACGGCTATACGGCAAACGTAAACCCGCATGGCGCAATCATGCTTAAAATCGGCACGCCTGTAGATACGGATTGAACCGGAAATCGGCTTAAATGTGCCGCGAACTTTGAACCGTGCCCGGATGGTTTAACACCCGCTTCAGCATCGCGGAGATGCAACGCGGCATGGCCTGTATTCAAAACGGCCCCCGCGAATATAATGCCTTCCCAGAGCGGCGATTGTGCCGCATGCCGATACGGTTCAGCGGCGTTATAACCGCGCCGCCCGCCGAATGCCGGAAAAATCGCAAACAGGGTGCGAAAGATGAGCAAAATCTTACTTGCGGTTTCCGAACAGTGGACAGTGGACAAACGCATTGATGCATTGGGCCGATGGGCCAATCGTCTGGATGCGCCAATTCTGGTGGTGCATGTTGTGGTGGGGCTTGCGGAAACATCGCGTCCGGAAACACCGGGCGAAAGGGCCTTGAAGCTCATCACCGAACAGTTGAAAAAAAGCACGCCGCGCGTCGAAAGCCTGCTGTTGTTTTCCAACGAGCTTGTCAATGCCCTGCTCAAAACGGCCCAGGAACATCAGGCGACCATGATTGTGCTCGGCCTTTCACGCCAGGGAGTCTTGGAACGGCTTATTGAAGGCAATCTGCCCCGCACTATCCTCAACACCAGCACCATACCGATTCTGGCCCTGCCCCCGGAATGGGACGGAACCCTGTAACGCATCCCGGGTTCCAACCGCACCGCGCGGCGCGGAATTTTAGGAAGTTATCGCCATTGGCCGCGACACTCGTACACCGTTATGGACATGGGCCGCAAAACCAGAACGGCGTGCACATGAAACTTAACCGTCCTGACCCGCAATCCGCCCCTGAGCCGGCCGTTGCGGCCGCCGTCAAACGTTTGACCGGCCAGCTTCAATCCGTACATGGCGTTGATCGCCGGACCGGTGAGTCTGTAACGCTGCATGGCGGCGAGTCCCGGCAGGCTTAAATTCACATGCATGGTACGGTGCAAATTTTTATTGATGGCCATAATATTCAGCCGGCCATTGGCCCGACGCACCGCCCACATCGAAAGACCGGAAAGGTCTTCGCCATGGGCTTTTATTTCCACCGGAAGCAGCGTGGAATGACGGCCGAGCATACGCGAGAATAACAGCATACCGTAAAACATCGGCCGGACGCGCAGCGGCGTATCATGGTGAAAATAAACCGGGCCGTAATATCCTCCGAACTGATCCATCCCCTCGGACAGGTGGATGGCGACCCCGGTAATTCCCGCGTGGGCAATTTGAAACAGGGTGGACAGGCACCAGAAACTTGATGCAAAAGTGTCCGAAACACCGCGCTTCCCTCCGCCCCAGGCGGAATTCATTTCCGTATAGCGCACGGGAAGATGATATTTTCGGGCCGAAGACATAATGGGCCCGACGAACCGTACAAAAGCCGTCGCCGAAGAATTTTTGAGAAGGTTGGCAATACTGGCGAACAATGGGGATCCGGGGTTTTTGATCGGTGCGCCAAGGGCGTAATGATGCAACCCGACCAGCGAGATATCCCGATGCGCGATGCGGATAAACCGCGGTATCTGCCCGGTCCAGCCGCCGCCGAAAGCCGGGCCCTCAACCGCCGCCGGCGTCGGCAGATAGCCGCGGATCGCCCGGTCATATCGCCGCCAGCGTCGGACGTATAGTTTCAGCGAATTGCGATTCCAGATACCGCCGAAGCGGTGAAAAAAGTCCGGCTCGTTGCCGATTTCATAAGCCAGAATATGCGTATTTCCGATAATGCGGCGGCACGCCTTTACCAGTTTGACAGCCAGGGCCGGACGGTTGACAGCCAAGTTAAGGCCGATAATCAGTTTGCAACCGGTGGCCCGGCAAACCTCCGCAAGACGCTGCAGCGATCGTGGGGGAATATTAATGTGCACGAATTTCGGCAAGCCGTGACGCCGCGGCAGGTTGTATACAGCCTCATCCTGCGAATTGCCGCCGATACGAAGCACCGGCGGGCCGTTGCGGCGGCCGAGCATTTTAAGCAGGCGGATCATGGTCGCCTGCCGGCCGAATTTCCGGGTAAACAGCCGGTCCGTAAGCCCCCATTCAATGGACATGCCCAAAAATGAGCGCGCAATCGCGATGCCGCGGGCGCCGGGCCGGATGGATGCGGTAACCGACAGTGGCGAAACCGCCGCGGCACGCAGAGATTCCGCCGGTGAAAATGCAAGCGGCAGCGTGATGGCGATGAGCCACAAGCCCAATCCAATTACCCACCAGCGCACACACGGTGCAATCCGGTAAATCATGATATATCTCCTGCCGGTCAGCGACTTCTTGTAATAGGACACGCGGGAAATTGCAAGCTGGTCCGGCGGCGACCGGCGGAGGGGACGGAAAACTACATCACGCCCGGGTTGTAAGTTACAAACCGGGTATTGGCTCCAAGGAAGGTAAGCTTGACGGTATCACAGGGGCCGTTGCGCTGTTTGGCGACGATCAACAGCGCCTCGTTGAGCTTGTCCGGGTTTTGCTCTTCCCATTCCTTGTCGCCGCGATGCATGACAGCTTCCCGGTGCAGAAGCATGACGACATCGGCATCCTGCTCAATACTTCCGGACTCGCGCAGGTCGCTGGTGCGCGGCAGCCTGTTCTCGCTTTCCGAGGCGCGATTGAGCTGCGACAGGCAGATGACCGGGCAATCGAGTTCGCGGGCCAGCGCCTTGATTCCGCGACTGATCGTGCTGATCTGCTGCTGGCGATTTTCCTCCCGCGGAGCCTCCATGAGTTGCAGATAATCAATGACCACCATTTCAATTCCGTGCTGCAATTTCAGGCGGCGAGCCTTTGTTCGCAGATCAAGCATCGTGAGGCCCGGTGTATCATCAATATAAATCACGCCCTCCGCCAAAGCGCCCACCGCCCCGCCCAGCCGGGCGTGATCATCCCGTGAAAGCATGCCGCGGCGCAGCGAATGCGAATCCACGCCGCTGCGGGAGCAGAGCATGCGCTGGGCAAGCTGCTGGCGGGACATTTCCAGGGAAAAAACCGCCACCGGTTTCTTAAGATCCACGCCCACATGCTCCACGATATTCATGGCCAGTGCGGTCTTTCCCACGCTGGGCCGCGCGGCAATGACGATCATTTCACCTTTTTGCAACCCGCTGGTAAGGTTATCCAACTCCACATAGCCGCTGGCAACACCCGTGATATGCTCGCCGTTGGTCCGGTGCAGCATTTCCATGGTCTCGCCGAGAACTTCGCCGAGCACCACAGGCTTGCCCATCTGTTTTTTCTGCGCGACTTCAAAAATACGCCCCTCCGAGCGATCGAGCACTGTCGTGGGGCTGTCCGGGCTTTCGTAGCATTCCGTCAGGATTCGGGTGCAGGCACTGATAAGCCGGCGCAACAATGATTTGTCGCGAATCATCCGGGCGTAGGTTTCGGCGTTACCGGCGTTGGGCACGCAGTTGAGGATTTTTTCCAGTAAATCATATCCGCCGGCCGCATCGTACTGCGCTTTACGCATCAGCCAGTTGCTGAGCGTTATGCCGTCAATCCCGGCATTGGACTCAAACATGTCACGGATAGCGACAAAAATTATCTGATGCTGAAGGGAAAAAAAGACTTCCGGATCGTCCACGATCTGCAACACCGGACCGATCACATCCGGTGCGATAAGCATCGATCCCAGCAGGGCCATTTCAACGGCCGGATCGTGCGGCGGCAGGCGATCCACCGGTAAATTCCCCCCGGCGCCCGCGGAGGATCCGTCCGGCCGCGGCCGGGCGGTTGTAGCCTGTGAAATCGGGTCCTCCATGGGATTCCCCCGGTGACATGGGAAAATTATGGCGCGGCGTGCGGCAGTCGCGGATGATGCCCGCACGCCAGATGAACGCCCGACTTGCCGGGTCGATTCGAATTAACCCGCGGTTGGTGCGGAGCTTTCCGCGGTAGCGGCCGGCTGGGCGGCGGCAGCCTGTTCTTCAGCGGTCTTTTCCCGCATTACCCATACCTTTACCTGGGTTTTCAAGTCCGGGGCAAGCTGTACGGGAACCGTAAATGTATCAATGCGCCGCAGCGGTTCGTCCAGACGCACATCATCCGGTGTCACGGCATGGCCGAGTTTCTGAAGTTCTTCGGCAATATCGCGCCGCGAAACGGAACCAAACAGGTGGCCTTCTTCATTGGAAGCGCGAATAACCGAAATCTCCACGCCTTCCAATGCGGTGCAGAGCTGTTCCTTCTGCTGGCGGAGCAGTTTTTGATGGGCTTCGTATTCCTTGCGTGCGGCTTCAAAACGTTTGATATTGCCGTCCGTCGGCTGAATGGCGAGTTTCTTGGGAATCAGGTAATTGCGGGCGAACCCCTCGGTTACCTCAACCACCTCACCCACCACGCCTACCTTTGCAATCGTTTCCGTAAGAAGAATTTTCATTCAATTCACCTTGTAAATTTCAGTTCTTTCGCCGGTACACATGCCGGCTTGACTCATCGCGGGGATTAACGCCCGTCTTTCAAAACTCAAAACGGTATATCATCCTCGCGGATGGGCGGCGGCTCGTCATCCGGCGGAGCCTGACGCGATCCGGCGGCTGGCCCGCCCGCCGGCGCCGGACGGCCATACGCCCGGGGAGCGGGTCGTGACTCGGGCGCCGAAATTTCATCCATTGCGGCATCGCCATCGATTTGCTGTGAACCGCCCGCCGGACGCGAATCAATAAACTGGAAGCCCTCCAGAATCACCCGCATTTTGCTGCGTTTGGTGCCATCCTGGGCTTCCCACTGATCCAGCTTCAGGCGACCTTCCACAAAAAAAGGCCGACCTTTTTTCAGGTATTTGGAAATCGTTTCCGCTTGGCGGCCATAGGCCACGATGTCCACAAACGTGGTTTCCTCCCGTGGCTGACCATCCTGACCGTTCCATCGGCGATTGACAGCCAAGCCGAGCTCGACCACCGCGGTCTGACTGGGGAGATAACTGAGTTGCGGGTCGCGCGTCAGATTTCCCATCAGAAAAACTTTATTGAGATTGGCCATGAACACTTACTCCCGTTTCCGCGTGGATTCGCCCGATATCCGTGATGGGGCAGCCGGTATATTCGGCATATTTCCGCGAAAACAAATCGAGGAATTCGCCGCTTACTGCTGTTCCTCGCCAACTTCAGCTGCGCTTTCCACAACAACAGCGGCGGCAGGTTCACGATGACCTCCGCGATCGTTGCGGCGCGGCTGACGAAATTCGTGCTCTTCAGGCATCGGCTGCTGCGGAGCCATCGCTTCCATATCCTTCATGGCCAGATGATCCGCCTTGGTCACCAGCACTCGCAGAATATTTTCGGAAAGCTGCACATCCCGTTCAATGCCAGCCACTTTCGGACCTTCGCATTTGAAAAAAGCAAGGACGTAAACCCCTCGCTTATTTCCGCGGACGGGATAGGCCAGCCGGCGTTCATCCCATTTTCGCAGGTGAATAACTTCCGCATTGGCGCGGCTCAAGATGTGCTGCACTTCAGCCTTGGCGGTGTCCCAGTTGCCACTGGCGTAACCGGCGTTCAGCAGAAAAAGTGCTTCGTATTGACGGGTATGAACTGCCATACATTCTCCAAAAAAGCCTCCGCGGCGAGCAGCGCCACCGGCACTGCCATGGGTTTCACCACGCGGCAAACTATGACTATCGGACAATCTCCGGTACGGCCTTTCGCCCATGGAATACCATGCCAACGCCGTTATTCCGCCGTCGGGCCGTTAAACCGATTCATGGCGGCGGTCAGGCCGAAATCAGCCCAGCATTGTACCGCGTCCGCCGCCTGATTTAAAGCCGGCTCCAGCAAGTTCTGCTGATCCGCCGAAAATCTTCCCAGCACATACTGATCCATTGGAATCCGGCCGGGACTGTCAATTCCAATTCTGAGCCGGGCGTAATCCCGGCCGGTCTTTCCCGCCGGCGCCGCCAAAGAGGCCAGCGACCGTTCCACACTGGCCAGGCCGTTGTGACCGCCGCTGGATCCGCCGGGCCGCAACCGCAGCGTGCCGCAAGGCAGGGCAATGTCATCCACGACAACCAGAAGCTCATCGATGGACAAGCCGTAAAACCGCATGGCTGCCTGAATCGCAGTTCCACTGAGATTCATGAACGTCATCGGCTTTAGCAGCAGCAGCCGATTGTCCCCGGAACCAAGGACAGCCAAAAGACCGTTGTGGTCCATCTTCCAGTGCAACCTGCCGTGCCGGTCCGCAAGCCGTTGGAGCACCATAAACCCGGCATTATGCCGCGTTTGAGCATATTCCTGGCCCGGATTTCCCAGGCCTGCGACAAGCCTCATGCCACACTGCCTACCCTGAATAAGAAATCGCGGATCAATACCGTTCGGACCGCAACGGTACTATTGCCGCATCGCGGCCGGCGCGGCGGCGGCAACCGCCGCACACCGATTACCGGCAAGCGGTCACTTTTTGGCCGGTGCTTTTTTGTCCGCCGCCGGAGCAGCTGCGCCGGCAACGGGAGTTTCACCTTCCGCGGGCTTCTTGCCGATAACTTCCGGACCCGCGGCGGCGGCGGTCGTTTCAACTTCCACCACCACTTCCTTAACCGCCCTAACCTGACAGATTATCTGCTCAGGATGGTTGATAAGCCGCAGGCCCTCGGGCAACTGAAGTTCCCGGGCGTGCAGCACGCCGTCAAGTTCCAGATGTTCGACATTTACCCGCAGGGAATCGGGAATGTTAAGCGGCAGCACCATGACTTCAATTTCCGCATGCTGCACTTCCAATATACCGCCTTCCTTGGCGCCCTTGGGCGTACCGCGGAAGTCGAGCGGAACTTTGACCTTTACCTCACGGGTCGGGTCGATGCGCATGAAATCCACATGCTCGATTTTGGTCTGCAGATGATTGTACTGGACATCCTGAATAAGCACGTGTTCCAGTTTTCCCGAGATATCCAAATCCACGAGGTGCGCACCACTGTGCACGGCTTTTTCGGCTTCCGGTGCACCGATCGCCAGAGACACGTTTCCACCCGCCAGACCGTACACGACCGCGGGTGTCTTATTCTCCGCCCGAAGGGCGGCTGTATCGCGGGCGCCGGTTGCGGTTCGCGGCTGGGCCTTGAGCACAATTCGCTGAGATTTCACTGCCACCATGGCTTACACTCCTGAAGTAACAAAATCGAATCCAATTTTTGCGATGCCGGTTATACCCCGGCCCTGGAAAGGCGGACACGCTCCGCCGTAAATTACCGTTTCCCTCCGTTGCCCCCCTTGTCAAACAATATGGATACGGACTGATTTAGATGGATGCGGTGAATAGCCTCACCCAGCAAGTCCGCGACGGAGAGCACCACAAGACGGTCACGAATCGGATCCAGCCGGTTATCCATGGGAACCGTATCCGTCACAACAATTTTGCTGATGGGGCTTTTTACCAGTCTTTCCACGGCATGCCCCGCGAAGACGCCGTGCGTGGCCGCAATATGAACAGCCTTGGCGCCATGGTCCATGAGAATGCGGCTGGCTTCGGCAACCGTACCGCCGGTGGTGATCATATCATCAAACATCAGAACGGTTTTATCCCGAACGTCGCCGACAATGGCGGTCATGGCCACCTGCGTGCCGGATTGCCGGCGCTTGTCGATAAATGCCAGATCTCCCCCCAGCATTTCGGCGTAATAACTGGCCGCCTTCAAATTGCCCGGATCCGGCGACACCACGGCAATCCGGCCGATACTGGCCAGTTGCGTGCGATACCACTGCATGAAAACCGGAGAGGCCAGCAGATGATCCACCGGCAAATCAAAAAATCCCTGTACCTGCGCGGCATGAAGGTCCATCGCAATAACGCGATCCACGCCGGCGGCCGTGATGATATTGGACACCATCTTGGCCGTGATCGGCGTACGGCCCTCACTTTTGCGATCCTGCCGGGCATAGCCAAAATAGGGAATCACCGCCGTGATGCGCATCGCCGATGCGCGCATCAGGCAGTCCACCCAGATCAGCAGTTCGACCAGCGTATCGTTCACCGGCGGACACGTGGGCTGAATGATAAAACAGTCGCGCCCGCGGACATCTTCATCAAGTTTGACGATGATCTCGCCATCGGGAAATGTTTCCGTTCGCGCCTTGCCCAGCGGCACGCCCATGCGCTGGCTGATCTTTTCCGCCAGCGCCGGATTCGCCCTGCCGGCAAAAACTTTCAGTTCATCCCCGGGATGCGAGGTTCTAATTTTTTCCGCCTGTTTCGCCACTCCGGCACATCCAAAAAAAAATCCAAGCCGCCAGTGCGGTATCAACAAATCCACGCGACGGCATCAGACGCCGCCATACATACAATCACCATTGGGCAGCTCCGAGGACCGGAGATAACCCCGGACCGCCGGCGCTCGTGCCGATATTTTCCACGCCGATCCGGCAGTGTCATCGGACGGCATTTCATCCGAAATGCCCGCCGCGGCCGATCACCGTTCCCGCCGGAACATGACTGGCCGCTTCAACCTTTGCGCCGGAACCAATCCAGGTAAAAGGCTCGAGCACAGTATCTTGACCGATTTGAGCGCCAAATTCAATCCAAGTGCTATCCGGGCGCACAATTGTAACGCCGGAATCCATCACCGTCTGAACGATTCTCCGCTGCATCAGGCCATTGACCATCGCAAGCTCGGCGCGAGAATTGATACTCAACACATCTTCAGGCGGAACGGCATTTACCGCGGCCACGCGCAATCCATGCCGACGAAATATAGAAACCGTATCAGTAAGATAATATTCACCTTTATGATTGTTAGGCTTTATTTCCGATAACGCGGAAAACATATTCTCTAAATTGAATAAGTAGTACGAAGGGTTAACTTCCTTGATTTGCCTTTGTACGTCCGTGGCATCCTTCTCCTCCACAATACCCAAAACGTCCTGACCTTCTCCTCGAACGATCCGTCCGTAACCATGGGGATCTGCCAAGGTGCTCGTGGCCAGTGTAAGAGCGGCATTTTGCTGTTTATGGGTCGCCATGAGCCTTTCCAATGTTTGGGGGCGAATCAATGGCCCGTCACCGGCCAGTACAAATACATCCCCTTCCGTGCCGGCCAAGGCGGCTTCGCATACTTTTACCGCGTGACCGGTGCCTTTCTGTTCTTCCTGATGAACCCACAATATATCCTCCTGATGATCGAAGGTCTGCATGACTTCCTGCCGTCCATGCCCCACCACAACAGCGATTTTCCGCACTCCCGCCTGCCGCACCGCATCCAGCACATACGCCAGCATCGGCCGTCCGCAGATGTGATGCAGTACTTTTATCTGTTGGGATTTCATTCGTGTGGATTTCCCGGCAGCCAGAATAATGGCCGAAACTGTCATGCAATGATGCTCCTTGGCGTTTCCCCGGTTATGCGGCAATGCAGGGGTTCGCCACATCCCCGCAGTGACTCCGCAAAACCGGTATTTGCGACGAATTTGCAAGGATAATCGCAAAAGCCCATCGCCGCAAAAGTACGGATTGGATGGATCGCCGACCGATGCCTTGGGCCAAGGCCTCCTAAATCTCTAAATAATGGCATGTTTTGTGTTTACTTCCCCCTGCGGAATGACTAAAATTCGATTGTTCGAAGCGTCATAGATCAGCATTAAGGCTTTAACAGGGGACCCGTGCCATGAAATTAAAGCTATATGTATTCACCGGACTGATAACCGTCCTGCCGTTGCTGACATCTGCGCTTCGGGCAGATCTGATTACGCTCAAAGGCGGACAGGTTATTAACGGCCGGCTATACCGTGACTCCGATCAATACATTATCGCCCCGACCAAGGGTCAACCATTTAAAGTGCCGCTCAATGATGTGACCGGCATAACCCTGCAATCCACGGCGAGTCCGGCGAAGCAGGCGGCCAACGATTGGGTGTACACACAGGCACAAGTCAAACAAAGCCGGAGCCTCCCGGTCATTATCAGTGATTTAAAGGCCTACATCGGAAAGCATGGCAAGTCCCCGGAAGTTAAGGCCGCAAAAAAATCACTGGCCGTTTATTTGAAATATCAAAAATCAGGTTATATTTCCGTCGGAGGCCGCTGGATTTCACCGGCCGCCCGGCGCAAACTGCTGGCATTGTGCGCCGGTCAGAACGCGACGGCGGAGAAACTGGTGGTGGCCGGAAAACTGGCCCAGGCGCACGAACATGTGGCGGCGGCGCTCCAGGTAGACCCGACCAATCCCGATGCGTTGATTTTACAGGGCGTCATTGATTATCAGCGCAATGAAATTCAGGCCGCCAGCCGGGCGTTCGCCGCGGCTGAGAAATCCAATCCCAAGGATATTGTAGCGCTCAACGATCAGGCGATTACCAATTTTCGGCAGCGGCGGCAGCCCGCGGCACTGGTGGCTTACCAGAAAGCCCTTCACATCGACAACGGCAACCGAATGCTGCTGGACAATATCGCCGCGGCGCTTGAAATTTATAAAAAGTCCAAACGCACCGGACTGTACCGGAATTTGCGGGCCAGTTTCACCCTGGCGGACAACCGCATGAAAATATCAATGGCAAAAAAGGGACTTTACAGGTTCGGTTCCGGTTGGGTGGACGCAAAAACCGAAAAAACACTGGAAAAAAGGATGACCGAATACCAAAGCCAAAAGGCAGCCCTTGAGTCGCAATACCAGATGAACCTTGTGGCGCTGCAAAGCGTCAATTTGCAGATTTATAATGTCAACCGGCAGATTAACGCACTGCTGGAGGCGGTCGCCATTTTGCAGGTGAACCAGGGGTCCGTGGTGACACAGACGGGAATGATTGATCTGGGAAATCAGGCGGTTCTTGATTCCGACGTGGCGGCGCTAACACAGGCGCAAAGCGTGCAGATGCAATTATCCGGCAAACGCGTATCCATTCTGGCCGGTATAAAATCCCTGAAAATTCAGGCCGCCCTGCTGGAAAAACATGCTCCGCAACTGGCCGTTAAACCCACACAATTCATGATGCTGCCGATGGATCGCACGGACGTACCGTTGCCGCCGCTGCTTCCGGTTACGGCGATAACAGCCCTGCCCCGGGCGTTACTGCAAAAACCGGCGCCATGAATTAATCCCGGTTGAAAAAATCAAACACAAGATCGGCCCAGTCCGGCAGGATTTCATGACCGAAATCCGGATAAACAGCGTGCTGTTTTGGGACGATTACCTTGTTGTATGCGGCGAACTGCGTGGACGGCGGACAGATCGGATCCATCAAACCGATGCCCATCAGCACCCGGGCTTTGATGCGCGGCGCCAGATGTTGACAATCGATATAACCCAGACGCGTAAAAATTTCTTCTTCACGCCGGTGCCGCGGATCATGACGGCGGAAAAAGTCCGCAAGTTCCTTGTACGCCTCCTTTGCCTGATCCATTTCCCATACACGCCGGTAATCGCACAGAAACGGATACTCCGGCGCCGCTTTGGCGATGCGAGGCTCCAGCGCGGCGCACGCCAGCGTGAGTCCGCCTCCCTGCGATCCGCCCGTGGCAAAGACGCGCTTGGGGTCCACCTCCGGCATGTTCAGCACAAGGCCGGCCAATTGTGCGGCATCCAAAAAAATTGACCTGAACAGCAGATTTTGCGGATCCGGATCATCCAATCCGCGCACAATGTGACCACGATGCGTTGTGCCGCGCACCGGCGTGATATCCTCCGACGTTCCCCCCTGTCCGCGGCAGTCCATGGCCGCAACCACATATCCCGCCCCCGCCCACGCAAGTTTATCCATCCAGTCACCGGCATTGCCGGAATAGCCGTGAAACATGCAGACAGCCGGACAGGACCGGGCAGGAGCGTTTTTGGGACGCAGGAATTTGGCGTGAATGCGCGCCCCGCCCACACCGGCGAAGTAGAGGTCAAAACAATCCACATGAGGAGTTCTGAATGCGGCCGGGCGAAATTCAATCTTCGGATCAACGGCATGCATCTGGGCGAGTGCGCGTTGCCAGTAGGCGTCGAAATCGGCGGGTTTGGGATTGCGGCCGTTGTAAACCGCCAACTGATCAAAAGGTAGGTCCAGAATGGGCATTGCACAACTCCTGCTGATTTTTTCCAGTACTTTTACAGGGCGGAAGTGTAGCACACCGGGCGGAAAGTTTGAAGATCAGACGATCAGGAGTGGAACGGCGGGCCGTTCGTAAACGCCCTGAGACAAGGGCCGCGCTCTTGTGCAATCAGCGGTTTTTTCAGACAATACACGAATCACCCGGACAGCTGATCTTAACCGGGTAAAAAGGCGGTTGATTATGCCACGGTGCCCATCCTGTTTTGTGATCATGACGGATGTCATGGAAGGAAACTTTCATGTCAAAACCTGCAGCAGTTGTTTTGGCGAATGGGTATCGCGTCCGGCGTTGATGCACCTGGTGCGTACGCCGCCGCCGATTGCCGCGGCGCCGGCGGAAGATGTGGAACTGGCGGGGGCAAGTTCCGAGCCGCCGGACATCCGGTCGCTTGCCGCGTTGGCGATGGAATCGGACACAAAAAAGGCGATGCAATGCCCCGACTGCCATCTTCAAATGAATATTGACCGGCTGAACCCGCTTATTCCGGTGCCGATTCAGATGTGCAAAAAATGCAACGGCATCTGGCTTGACGTGGGCAAGCGCCCCCTGCTGCAGCGGTTGTATTATGAACTGACCACCACGACGGATCCAAAGATCGTCGCACTGCGGGACAAGCTCGGTATCGCCAACATGACCATGCAAAGCGATATCGACGCGATGCAATCTACGCAGGCTCACCTGCAAAGCGTGTTTAATCCCGGCGGAATATCCTCCTCCGGCGGTTACGGCGGATCAATCTTCGGCGGCCTGTCAGGCCTGCTGATAACCCTTGGATACTGAGGCAATCGCGGCACGGAGTGCGGGAAGTTTGTTGACTATATACGCTCACACGCATATAGTGTGAATATGGTAGCCAAGAAGCCTATTGCAGCCGCCAATGGATCCGCCGCCTTAGCCGTCAAACAGGTGAACCTGATATTCCGCGCTTTTTCGGATCATACGCGGCTGCGAATATTAAACCTGCTGTCCGGCGGGGAGCTTTGCGTCTGCGATATTGTGGATGTGCTGAAGCTGTCCCAGCCGAAAGTATCCCGCCACCTGGCGTACCTGCGTCGCGCCGGGCTGGTACTCGCGAGGCGGGATGGACTCTGGATGCATTACCGGCTGGCCGACGCCGCCAAACCCGTGCACCGCAATCTGTTGCAGTGTTTGACGGGCTGCCTGTCCGATGTTCCGCTGTTGTCCCGTGATCGCGCCCTGTTGGACCAGCGAACCTGCCGGAAGACGGCTGTGACGGGCTGCTGTTCCTGATTTTTTTCGGCGGTATATATGCCGGAACAGATATATGGCTCAGCATATTTATAAATGGCTGGAAATCCCGGGGATTTCATGATGGAGAAATGTCGATGCCCGAAAAGCTGAAAGTATTGTTCCTATGCACGGGAAACTCCTGCCGCAGCCAGATGGCCGAAGGCTGGGCAAAAAAACTCAAAGGGGAAATTTTGGAGGCGTATTCCGCGGGAATTGAAACACACGGCTTAAACCCGAACGCGGTAAAAGTAATGGCCGAAGCCGGTGTGGACATTTCCGGGCATACATCCAAAACCGTGGACAGTCTGCGGAGTATTCCATTTGACTATGTGATTACCGTTTGCGGCCATGCCAATGAAACCTGCCCCGCGTGGCTCGGTTCCGCGGCAAAAATCGTGCATGCCGGTTTTGATGATCCGCCAAAACTGGCGAAAACGGCCAAAGATGCGGACGAAGCGTTGAACAATTACCGGCGTGTACGCGATGAAATCCGCCGGTTCGTGCAAACCCTGCCGCAGGCGATTACGGGTTAATCACCGACGGTTACGGCCGATAGGCAAAACATCACCGAATCAGGCCCGAACCACCGGGTGCAAGGAGTCAAACGTGTCCGTACAATGCCAGACCATTGCCAAACAAGCCGCCGGTTCCCCCATGGGGTTCTTTGAACGCTACCTGACGCTGTGGGTGCTTTTATGCATTGTGGCGGGCATTATGCTTGGGCGATTGCTGCCCGCACTGTTTCACAGCGTTGGCGGGATGCAGGTGGCTCAGGTCAATTTGCCGGTGGCCGTGCTGATCTGGATCATGATCATTCCAATGCTGCTGAAGATAGATCTTAGAGCGATCAGTTCCATCAGCAGGCACTGGCGGGGCATGCTGGTCACCCTTTTTGTGAACTGGGCGGTCAAACCTTTTTCCATGGCACTGCTGGCATGGCTCTTTATCGGAGTGCTGTTCAAGCCATGGCTCCCGGCGGATCAAATCAACAGCTTTATTGCCGGACTTATTATTCTGGCTGCGGCGCCATGCACCGCCATGGTATTCGTCTGGAGCCTGCTGGCACGCGGCGAACCGGCATTTACCCTGTCCCAGGTGGCGATCAACGACCTGTTAATGATCATCGCCTTTGCCCCGATTGTGGGGCTGTTGCTGGGGCTTTCCGCCATCAGCGTACCATGGTCCACGTTGCTGATTTCCGTTTGTCTTTACATCATTTTTCCACTTATTATCGCCAATATCCTGCGTGCTTTCCTGTTGCGCCGGCCGCAAGGCGACCGGAGCCTGCAGCGTCTTATCAGCGCACTGCATATACCGGCACTCTCCGCCCTGCTGCTGATGCTGGTGCTGCTGTTTGGTTTTCAAGGAGGCCGCATTGTGGCCCAGCCGCTGGTTATTCTGCTGTTGGCCATTCCAATTGTGATTCAGGTCTATTTTAATTCCACGCTGGCATATCTGCTGAACCGGGCCGTGCGATCAGCCCATTGTGTGGCCGGGCCATCCGCCCTGATCGGCGCCAGCAATTTTTTTGAGTTGGCGGTGGCCACCTCGATTGCATTATTCGGTTTTCACTCCGGGGCGGCACTGGCTACGGTGGTGGGTGTGCTGGTGGAAGTGCCGGTGATGCTCTCAGCCGTGGCACTGGTCAATCGTACTCAACGATGGTATGAATCGCGAAAAGGTGTTGTACCGCAATCGCAATGTTGCCCGGAGCAGACATTAACTGTCACCCGCACCGCAGCTTAGACGCCGGTTGCCGGCTGATAAAAAAAGGAGATTTTCAATGTCCGACACTGCATCAATCACCCAGACAATTCAGGACTGTTACGGCCAGGTGGCGAACGGCAGCCTGTCCGGCCGCAACGCGGGCGTGGCCGCGATAGCCAAGGCCTTCGGCTATTCCGAAGCGGAACTTACTGCCGTGCCGGCCGCGGCAAATATGGGTCTTTCCTGCGGCAATCCAACGGCCATGGCCAGCCTGCGACCGGGTGAGACGGTCGTGGACCTCGGCTGCGGGGGCGGGTTGGATGTATTTCTTGCGTCGCAAAAAGTCGGGCCGGCCGGTAAAGCCATTGGCATTGATATGACTCCGGCCATGATCGAGCGCGCCAGGTTAAGTGCCGCCCAGGGCCCGGACGGGAAACCTTTTTCCAATGTCGCCTTTTACCTGGCCGAGATTCACGCTATTCCGCTGCTTGGAGAAAGTGTGGATTGCGTAATTTCCAACTGTGTGATCAATTTGGCCCCGGATAAAGCCGCCGTATTTCGGGAGATTGCGCGTATCCTCAAGCCCGCCGGGCGCGTGGCGATAAGTGACATCGCCCTGAAAAAGCCGCTGCCGGAAGAATTGGCGGGCAGTATTGCCGCATGGGTCGGATGTATTTCCGGCGCTGTTCTCATGGCGGATTATCGACAAAGTCTGCTGGACGCCGGTTTTGCCCAAGTGAACGTGGTGGACAGCGGTACGGATCTGAATGCATACGGCAGCGTCGGCAAGCAAACCGCCTGCTGCTCGCCTTCAATGACCACCGCGGCCGCAAAAACAGCGGTCACACTGCCGATCCGTGAAACAGGCTGCTGTGGTGCGCCGCAACCCAGCGTGCATGAGAACCTTGCTGAATTAGCGCGGAAATACGACCTTAATGAATATGCCGCAAGCGTCAAAGTATATGCCATAAAACCGCAGGCATAAGGCGACAATCCCGCCGGATGCCGCGGAAAAGCACCGGCACGCTATCCTGCCGCCGGTACCGGCCGGTGCCGAGGTTCATTAGCGCAAACACAAAGGTTCACCGCTGGCCCGGCGGACCGGTGGAGCCAGAAGGCCCGATTCAAGCGCAGCGGCAGAGTTCCGGCTTTTTCAAAATGATCGGCGCGGCAACGCCTGCCCCCGACGGCGACGTGCCGACAGAACCAGTCCGCCAATGGCGACAAGCATAATCGCCGTCGGTTCAGGGACAACCACATTATCCTGCGGCACGTTTCCGGATAGCAGATCCCGCCCCAGGGCTTGAATTTCGGCCAATGTCAACTCGCCGGAGGTTATGGGGATGGACTGTGCGGTATCAATCTGGCCGGTATATGGATTAATCGCGGCAATGCCGGTGTAATTGCTTCCCGCAGCGCCGTTGGGATCCTCAAACGGCACCAGAAAGTCGTTTACACTTGCGCCGGTTATCCCCGGTTCGGCGACTTGCAGTACATCCGCGGTATTGGCGTCGGCTTTATCGCCGCCGTTAAACCCCGGCTCTGTCGATAAATTGACCGAACCATTCGTAACATCGTTGGCGGCGTCGGTTATCGCGGTGGCTGCGGTAATCGCAACCGCGGTTGAAAGATTCACTTGCGCGGCCAGAGGGATGCTGTTGTTGGAGCCATTGTCCGGAGCCGGAGGTGTGGTTGCCAACGGATCCGCGACGCTGACGTACCTGCCTCCCCACGGGGCCCCGACGGTGCGTATAGGCTCAAACACATTGGACAAAAACGGGTTGTACAATGCCACAGCGCCATTGGGCAACAAATAAGGCACTGTCACATTGGATACGTAGGCAATTCCCAACCCGAGCGACTGGCCCGGTGAAGGATTGGCCAGAGCATAACCGGTCCATGGATCAGCCACGGCGAAGCCTTGAATCAGATAAGGCGTATTGAGGACCGGGACGGCGGACGCCTGAACACCCCAGATTGCATCCCAATGGCCGCCATAATTGACGACCGCCCCAACCGGTATCTGGGTGGCAGCCAAGGCATTGGCAATATTGCGTTCCGCCTGATCCGCGCCGGCCAGTGTGCCCAGGCTGATGTATTGCGACCAATTGTCTCCTGGCGCGGCATTTGGAAGAGCGCCGGGATTGGCGGTGGCGTTGGCAAGGCCGCTGGGAAGTGTGCCTTTTATGTTGAAACCTGATGCAAGGAACTGGGCTTTTTGCGCGACGGTATAAAGTGCGTTCTGCGTCGGCATGACAAATCCCGGATTTGCCGCGCCGACTGCATTGGCGGAAAGCATCATCTGCATGGTCCCTTCGCCGCAGTAGTAATATGTCTGCTGAAAGGCGTAAGTGGAACCAGGTGTACCATAGAAACCCGCGGATGCGACCGGGGCAAGTGCCGGAGAAAGGATTCCAGCGGCAAAAGCAATTCCTCCCATCCACGCCGGCGGACTGATAATTGACCTTGGCGAGGAGAGCAGCACGCGCAAACCAGTTTGGGTTGACTTGGAAGCCAGCAGCATAATTTTCTCCTTTATACGTGTTGTTCGCAGCCGACAAAATCACCGGATTGCAACCATGGGTCACTGCATTCAGGCATAACCCAACCCCAATTCAAGGTTCCGTTTTGTTAAAAATGGCGAGGCATCAATCCGCAGGTCCTGGGGAATGCCGGCCGGGAACATTCATCCTGAACGGGCGAGGAATTAAACCAATCCGCTTTTGGCGGCGGTTGCGGCAAGGCAGATCACGAACTTTATGAATTTATTCGTTGTGCGCTTTGCAAAAGCACCGGGCGTCCGGCGATTCCCGCCCCACTCATCCGGCCGATTGCCGCGGCCGCCGCCATAAAATCAACTTCACGTTTTGAAATGGTGCTTGCCATGGTGCATTCTCCCAAAAGAATCGATTGATTCACCGCGGAAAGACGGAGATGAATCATCGAAATAGTGGATCACCTTCACGGCACATGCGATAGACGCCTACTGGCGTCCGTGCATAAAAGAGATAAGTTTTTTTACGGCTGCGCGTCTTTTGCCTGCGGCCAAGCGACCCGCCATTTATTTTTAT
>JAKBBN010000004.1 GCA_021808485.1 Planctomycetota bacterium
CAGATCACCATTGTTTTGAACGCTAGCCGTGGCCACGCCGGATACGCCAAAATCGGCGTTGCCGGAAATAGTCCATGACGAGCTGACACCGTCAATGACGATGTTGCCGCTTCCGGGCTGGGTGGTAACGCCGTAGGTCTTGGCTCCGCCAGCGGCGTAAGCGCTGCCGCTGGTAACTTGGCCACCGTTTAATACTGCAAGGTAGCCGTAGCCGCCATCGCCCACGAGAATGCCTTGAGATACCGACGCAGTGGAACCAGCGCCGGTGATGTATAAATTACCCGTTGCACCCGATGAACTGACCGACCGGCCCAGTGCGATATAGCCACCTGTGCCGGTAAGCGTGAGCGAGCCATCTGATTTAACGACCATGGTGCCGATGCCCGCGGGGAGGTGGGGCAATGCGTAACTTTGGTTGGAGGCCGGCAGCGTATCAGTCGTCGGCAGGCCGGTGGAGTTCCGGCCCAAGATAAGCGCCTGATTGGTGATATTAACGTTACCGGCACTTTGCACGGTAATGAAGCCTTGGCCACCGTACCCAACATAGATCGGGCTGTTGGAATCATTCCACGTCCCGCCGTTAACATTCACAATCCCATAGCCGGTGGCGGGGCCGCCGAAATTGAGCGTATTCCAACTGACGCCCTCTTGGGGCAAATTTTGGTACCCGCCGTTCGGGGAGGTGAATAAATAATAGGACGATTCGGAGCTGAGCGTTGTACCGACAAACACCCCACCGGCGTTATGATTGTAGGGCGATCTGTAGCCCGCTGTTCCAATATTGGGAGTGCCTTGGGTATTTAGATATCCACCTTTGCTGATTTCTAGCCAAGAATAGCCTGCGGAACCGACCACTAATGCGCCCTTCGGGTATGAAGGTATTACCGACCCATAGCTGGTGGAATTCGGGTGATATCCTTGTGCCCCAGAAGCGTAACCCCCTGAGCCATCGGCAATCGTCACCGTTTGCGTAATATTGATCGGGTCGAGATTGGGATCGGCATAAAAGAGGCCCAGAGTAACGGGGCCAGCCGTCGGGTTTTCTACAGTTGTCTGGGACTCACTGTCATTCTGGGTCTGGGTCGGCAGGGAGTAGGTGGTGGAAGTGAGAAGGTTCAAGGAGGCCAATGAATCAACGACGGAAAGCAGGCCGGGGCCGTAAAGGTACTGAACAGTCGGCTGCAATGTTCCACCTTGAATCGTGGGCGGCAAGGGTGGCGGAACACGGAGCGGAGAGTATGTGCCGGTGCCGAAAGTCGGAGGAGAATCGAGAGTTGCACCAACAATTTCCATCTGAAACGCCGGCATAACCGGCGCAGTCGGCACCGGTGGCGGTACTGGCGGCGTAGCGGCCTGAACACCGCCCGCGAAGCATCCAGCTACTGCACCCGCTATTAAGAGCTTACTTTTCGTAATTGATTTTCTCTTCTCCATTTTTGCAGTTACTCCCGACCAAGTTATTTATACATGGCTGCAGCCCGCAACAGCCTGGTGCGGACCGCGCGCCCCGGTAACTTAATATGATTGACTATGAGCCATAATTACGGCCAAATCAAGAAAAAAACGCAAATTTTTCAAGATTCGTGTATACGTATTTTTACGTATACCGTTCGGGTAAAAAAAGGGGGGCTGGCGTCAATCATTATTCGGTTTTTATTTTGCTTTTATTTCGTTTCAGTTGCGCCGCCACCGCCCTGTGGGACCATGGACAGATTAAATTCTGGTCCGTTCACACACTTTCCCGGCTACTGACCGAGGTGGGCTTTGGCCCGATTAATTTTTGAATTTGCCGGGCGCATCCGACCCCTGGCCAAATCCATGATCGCTACTGCCTGCGGACCCTCGGCAAGTTACGTTTGTGCGTACGGGAGACAATTACTGCGGAGCTTCGAGGCGGCTTTGATATTGGAGGTATTGTCAAATGTTGTGGTCGGGCATAAACCAGGCGGCGTAGCCTAAAGGTTGTCTTTTAGTGTTCTTTTTTTTTCAGGTTTAAGCCACCATGAGTAAGATCATGACCGAAAATCTGAATTTGCCAACCCTTTTCGCATCCGACTCGCTTAGCGAGATTATTGCTCGCGAAACAAAGAGTATCCTTGCAGTGGCTGTACAGGCGGACGCCAGACAATGGCTTGCGGAACGCTCGGAGCTGCGCGATCAACGGGGACGGAGTCTGGTGGTGGCCGAGGGTCTGTCCGGCCCAATTTTTTGACTGCACCCGAACGTGTAGCCTTCGGACGCATGAACATTTCTATATTATGATTGCATTATGATTTCGCTATTTCCGGTATCTCTTGCGCAACGGGATCGATGCGATTGGCGGTGGCCGTCCCCAATACCCCGTCAGAAGGCACGGAATCAGCAGCCAAATTCGGCGAAACACATGCAGCAGACCCGGCGGGCGGGTTGGTGGCCGGTTTTGCCGCCAGCGACAAATTCCGCCCCCACCGTCTCACGATGGATACCCATTTCAGGTGCGATCCGCCGATCGCGATCAGCCACGTGCCCGTAATGCCAATATTGCCTGTTGCATTGCCATTTCCAGCTCGTTGGACATCCGTAAACTCCTTGCTATTCAAGCCGAAAGGCTCAGAGTTTGAAGGGTCCAAAACAACCGCTGTTAATGGCCGGTTTTAACCCGCCCACGACTGGCCGATTCTGCCCCCCTGCTAACAGTTTAACGAATTGTCGATAAAAACGAGCTCGCCCCACAAGAGGCTATGCGCTATCAGGCAAATGCAGCAGAGCGGCCAGTCCGCCGTTTAAGCAGCAGCAGGCTCAGGCCCGCACCACCGACACTTATAAGGCTAAGCGATGCGGGCAGTGGCAGCGCATTGCTGACCACCACATTGGACACATCCACGGTATTGTCTGAACCTACGCCGGACGTTGTGTTTTCAAATACAATTTGCGTGGATGAGGACACAGCGGTGAACGTCAGGCCATTGGTGGTAAAGTCGGACGTGGAAGTAGTGGGATTTTGTGAAGCGATAAGCGCATTGTTTAACGCATTATTCACCAGCGTTTCCATTGTGGCGTCGGAGTTATTAATAGATCGCTGCGCCGCAACGTAGCTGAGTGTATAAGTTTGCCCCAGTACGGTCGCAATGACCTGGCTGATCGCTGACCCGGTATATCCGGATGCATCCTGCATAAATGCAAAATCAGTAACGCCGGACATGCTCGTGGGCGCAAAGGGGATGTCGGATCCTGAGGTAAATGAAGTGCCGGTTCCATTCAGGCCGACAGGATAACCCGTCGTGATCGTCCAGCCGGTTGGAGATACCGGATTGGACGGATCGCTCGGATAAAAATTCGACGAATAGCCTGGAAAGGTTACATAACTGCCGGCATTGGCGGAAAAATTTCCATTGGTGATTAAATTAGCCCGAGCCTCCTGCGACGACAACCCAAGAGTCGCGATCGCAGCCGCCGAAAGAGCACTGGCCCGAACGATGTTTCGAAAATTCACTGTCAACCTCCCGAAATAAAGACAAAACCCAACTGGTGTCGCCGACCTGCCAGCCAGTAGCAAAAAAGCCGTGGCTGCGAAACAAATCCGCCGACGCCGGTGAACGGCACCAAGCTCGTCGCAATTACCCGTGCGCCTGCTTCCAAACGCGTTTTTTTGAGATACCACACTGCAGCCGGTGTGACGCTCTCTCCGGTCATTCCATTGACCAACAAGCGACTGTACGAGTTCCGGAATCAATTGTCAAGATAAACTTCGATTAGTTTTTCACAGTGTAGTTTAAATGGCTTTTAAATAATGACTTATGATGCTTCAATTGGTCGGATCTGGGTTGAGATTAAGCGTTCGTTGCGGCAGGAAGATTGGCCGATCCGAGGGTATTTGGTTTTGAATCGGTAACGCCTCGGGCGCGGTCGTAAGACCCGACGTATCGGTCCCTCGATCAGTTATAATAAATTGATATATGAATATAATGTTATGTCATGAGGCGGGCTGTCATTTCAGGTAAGACTATAACGGGAGTTTTCGGATACGCGGTCGCTTAGTTGGAAGTATCGTGGCTGTGTCATGTGTCCGTATGACGAACGTTTCAATTACCCGCATTCCCTGTGGTTGGCGGGGTAGACGTTCCCGGCGAGTTGCCGTTGGCCGAGCAGGTGCGGCCTTGCCGATAAATGAAGGAAGTGGATGCCATGGACGGCGTTCCAAATCTCTCGAATGGGGTCAAGGAAATGGGATCATGGATTGATCAGGAATCAGCAGGGTGCTGCTTCGCGGACGCCCGACTGGGCAAACGGTTTGGAATGCTCATGGAGCAATTATCGAAGGGTCTGGGGCAGACGCTGCCGTTGGCGTGCGGGGATTGGTCAGCCACCAAGGCAGCATACCGGTTCTTGGCAAGCCAATTCCACCGGGCAAATTCAGAATCAGCTACAAGCTTGCAAGCTTTGTAACCGTGGTCAGCCACGGCAAAACCACCACTATAAAGGTCAGGCCGGGAGGCCAACCCCAAGGATGGTCAAAGTAGGCGGGAATGATCGTGGGTGAAAGGGGCTGGTCGATGTTCAGTAAATACCCTCAGGGGGCTCGCTGGCCGCGCGGCAACGAATCCAGCGTGGGTGAAGCTGCGATAATGCGGGCACTTCATTTTCACGCAATCCCGTCAAAGCAATTATTGGGGGAGCCCCGGTTCAACCACCGGACCACCACCCATTATCCCATTTGTTCGCTCTGATTCCCCCCGGATAAAAACGGGCAGACCGATATCAGCCGGCGATCCGATCAGTTCGCGGATTCAGCCTGATCAACCATAAACCGGCGCAGGATAATGGTGTCATTTTGTCCGCCGAAGCCGAAGCTGTTGGACATGGCGACATTCACCGCCGCGCGGCGTGCGGCGTTGGGAACATAATCCAGGTCGCATTCCGGATCCGGCGCGCTATAGTTGGCGGTGGGGGGCAGTATCTGGTCGCGTAACGCCAGCACGCAGGTGATGGCCTCCACGGCGCCGGCGGCGGCAATCAGATGTCCCATCATGCTTTTTATGCTGCTGATGGGCACCTGTCGCGCACGGTCGCCAAACGCTTTTTTAATCGCCAGTGTTTCGGTGGAGTCATTTTCCTTGGTGCCGGTGCCGTGGGCGTTAATATAGTCAATATCGGCCGGGGTGAGGCCGGCGTCCCGGAGCGCGGCGTTAATCGCCACCACGGCGCCGCGTCCTTCGGGGTGCTGGTCCGTCACGCGGTAGGCATCCGCGGAGCTGCCGTATCCCACGATTTCAGCCAGCACACGGGCGTTGCGGGCTAAAGCGTGCTCCAGGCTTTCAAGGATTAAAATGCCCGCCCCTTCGCCGATAACAAACCCGCCGCGGGTGGCGTCAAAGGGGCGGCAGGCGCGCCGCGGGTCGTCGTTAAAAGTGGAAAGAGCCGTGAGCCGGTTAAACCCGGTGACGCCGAAAGGATGAATCATGGAATGTGCGCCGCCGGAGATCATGACTTTGGCGTCACCCTGGCGGATAATTTCCATGGCTTCGCCCAGCGCCTGCGTGGAGGCGGCGCAGGCCGTGAGGCAATTCATCGCCGGTCCGCGGGCATTGAATTCCATGCTTAGATGGGCGATGGGCATGGAAGGTTCCTGTTCTATTTCACGCAGCGGCTGAAAATTGGCAAGGGCGCGGCGACCCCATTCGGGCATATTGAGCGATCGCGAATCGTAATCCCAGGCGGCCAGGGCGGTGCGCGTAAAGTTTTCAAAATCAAGCGGGCCTTCCCCGCCGCCAAGATAAACACCCACATCATAGGGGTTAATTTGCGTGCCGTGATTCATGCCGGCCTGCTGCCATGCCTGCCGCGCCGCGTCCAAGGCAAAAAGCGTGGCGCGGGCCGCGGATTTATGCCGCCCGCCGGCCGCAAGTTCCGGGGGAAAGCTGTAATTTTTTACTTCCGCGGCAAAAGTGGTCGGAAATGATCGGGCATCAAACAGCGTCGTGGGCGCCACGCCGCTTTCGCCGGCCAGCAGGCCGCGCCATACATCTTCCAGGGTCCTTCCGAGCGGTGTAACCCATCCCATGCCGGTGATGACTACTCTATGCTGCATTGTGTGATGCTCCAGTTCGTTTTCTTGTTGCCCGATCATTGGTTCCGCGGATCAACCGGCTAATCCGCACCGGTGAATCTGCGGAGAATGACCACCGAATTCTGCCCCGCCAGAGAGGTGGACATTACCATGACATGGCGGATATCGGCCTGATCCACCCGACTGTGGGATACCCGCAGGCCGGCAATCGGATGCTGATTGTTGACGGTTGGAAAAATCGCCTGGCTGTCCACGGTAAGGGCGGCGGCAACCAGATCAATCGCCTGACTGCCCGCCCCGCAGTCGCCCAAGCCGCCGCGGGCGGCAGCCACCACCGGCTTGTGCCCCTTGAACACGCGGTTAATGGCCGCGGCATCCGCCTGATCATAGGCGGCAACGCCGTAAGCGGATGGAATAACAACATCAATATCAGCCGGGGAAATGGCCGCCTTGGCCAGCGCTTTTTCCATGGCCACGCTTAACGCTTCGCCGGTGGGCTGGGCCTGACAAATTTCACCGGCCGTGCTGGATTCGCCGGAACCGGAAATTTCACAGTAAATTTCCGCCCCGCGGGCTTTGGCGCTTTGCAGTTCTTCAATGACCAGAACTCCGCCGCCCTCCGCCACCACCGTGCCATCGGCCTGCATATCCAGCGGTCGGCAGGCTTGCGCCGGGCTGTCATTGCTTTTGGTCGCCAGGCGGTTCAGCAACGCCCATCGCATGAGTCCGACCGGGTGAATAATGGATTCACAGCCGCCCACCAGGGCGATATCCGCCTGGCCGCGGGCTATCGTGCGGCAGGCTTCGCCCAGCGCCAGGCCGGCTGATGCCTGTCCGCAGGTGATTGTATTTGACGGCCCCTGTGTGTCGTGAATGATGCTCACATGGCAGGCGAGCATATTGGGAAGATATTTGAGCAGCCATAAGGGTGTAAGGTTTTCCATACCGCTGGTGCGGCTGGGATCATCCGATCGGCCCCATCGGCGCATATCCAGATTGCCGTCGGGGCTTTTGGCCTCGGCAATGGCGGCGGCAAGTTCGGTTAAATCCGCACAAATAAGGCCGGCGCCAATGTTGCAGCCGACGCGGGCGGGGTCCGGAACATACCATGTTTCATCCGGTTTTTTACCGCCGCTGGCTTCAAGGATGCCGCGTGTGGCAATTTTGGCGTCGCGCAAGGCGCCATCCGCGGCCAGCACGGCGAGTTCAATATCGCGGGCCATGATTTTGGTGGCCTTGCGGTAGCTTTTTGGAACATAATCCGTAACCTTATAGCCTGGGACGCCGCCTGCCACCCGGCTGGGGAAACTTTCACTGTTGAATTGAGTTAATGGCCCTGTACTGGACTTTCCGTCCAATAATCCATTCCAAAAATCCGATGTAGTTAATCCATGGGGAGAAACGGCTCCCAAACCGGTAACAACCACGCGCCGCATGAAAACTCCGTTCAATTCCGCCCGCAGGCTCCAAACCAAAGGGAATTCTACGGACCATTATGCCCAAAGCCAACCCAACGGTGCAGCACGCTTGTTGAACACCAGGAATTATGAAAGCCGCTCCGGCAGGAAATGCGATTTGGCAGGGGCGGGACGGCATATTCGCAAAAAAGAAATATAAAATATGGATTCCCAAGACTATTCACTTGAATTTACGAATTGAATTTGGCATGATACCTAGCACAACGGCTGAGGTCGGCGATTTTCGCCGGTTTTCAGCTTTTTTCGATAGAAAGCGGCGGCCTGATTTGGCGCTGGTGTAATTCGCCGTTGTGCGGACGCCCGCTACCCAATTCAACGCAGTCGTAAGTTGTATGAGGCTTTTATGTCCACTGTGACTCCCTCCACCGGGGCGGTCGGTATTGCGCCGGCAGCCAAAACTGATTCCACAAAACCTTCCGCAACACGCAGCAAAGAATCCGCTGCGGATGTTTCCGAGGCGTCCGCACAGGCGCTGCCGGTTTTGGGTAAGCCTGTCGGCCCGACCGGGCGCTACATCGGCATGACCGGCGCGCAAATTCTTTTGCAAATGCTGGTGGAACACGGCGTGACGGATGCCTTCGGTTATCCCGGAGGGGCGATTCTTCCCACGTTTGATCAACTTTACGAAAAACAGCTCAATTTTATCCTTGTGCGGCACGAGCAGGGCGCCGGCCACATGGCGGATGGATATGCCCGCGCTACGGGCAAACCCGGCATCGTGATTGTGACCAGCGGCCCGGGCGCCACCAATACGGTCACGCCGCTTGGCACCGCGTACATGGACAGCATTCCCATGATCGTGTTTTCCGGGCAGGTGCGCACCTATATGATCGGTAATGACGCCTTTCAGGAAGCCGATGTGACCGGCATTACCCGTCCGGTTACCAAGCGGAATTACTTGGTGAAAAGTGTCAAGGATTTGCCGCGCATCATCAACGAGGCGTTCATAATCGCCACCACCGGGCGGCCGGGGCCGGTGCTTGTGGATCTGCCCGTGGATGTGACCACCAGTAAAATCGAGGAAATCATTGATGATTCTCCCAATCTGCCGGGATATAAAATATTCAAGGCCGGCCACAGCCGCATGACCAGATCCGCGGCGGAAATGATCAACGGTTCGCAGCGGCCGGTGCTGTACGTCGGCGGCGGGGCCATATTGTCCGATGCGTGGCCGGAGGTTCGGCAGCTGGCGGAAAAAGGGAATATTCCCACAACCACCACGTTGCTGGGAATGGGCGCGTTTGACGAGAACAGCCCTTTGAGCCTGCACATGCTGGGCATGCACGGCAGTGCCTACGCCAATTACGCCGTTCAGGAATCCGATTGCCTGATTGCCGTGGGCGCACGCTTTGATGACCGCGTGACGGGCAACCTGAAGCTTTTTGCCCCCAAGGCGCGGATTATCCATGTCGATATAGATCCCACCAGCATCAGCAAAAATGTGAAGGTGGACGTTCCCGTGGTGGGCGATGCGAAAGCGAGCCTGCGTGACATGCTTGCCATTATTGAGCATCGGCCGCGTACGGAATGGTTTGCTCAAATTGCCGAATGGAAAGCCAGATTTCCATTCACTTACAAGGATGATTCTCCGCTGGCCAAGCCCCAGGCGGTCATTGAAGCCATTAACCAGGTGACCAAAGGCAAAGCGGTGTTTACCACCGGTGTGGGCCAGCATCAGATGTGGGCGGCGCAGTTCATCCGCTGGAGCAAACCGCGCAGCATGATCACCAGCGGCGGGCTGGGGACCATGGGTTTCGGACTGCCCGCGGCCATCGGCGCCCAGGTGGGCCGGCCCAACGATCTGGTGATTGATATCGACGGCGACGCCAGCTATATCATGACCGCCATGGAGTTGGCCACCATTCGCCAGTACAACCTTCCGGTTAAGGTGGCGATTCTCAATAATAACTTCCAGGGCATGGTGCGGCAGTGGCAGCAGCTTTTTTATAAAGGCCGTTTTTCCCATTCCGAAATGGTCAATCCGGATTTCGCCGCGATGGCGGAAAGTTTCGGTATTCGCGGCATACGCTGCGAGCGGAAGGAAGATGTGCTGAAAACCGTTAAGGAAATGGTGAACCATCCCGGGCCGTGCGTGGTCGATTTTTTATGCGAAACCGCCGAAAACGTTTACCCGATGGTGGCCAGCGGCAAAGGGCTGCATGAAATGGAATTGGGCGTTGTCGGCACGGCGCCGCCCAACAGCGGCCGGGAAATGGGATCCCTGGCGTAAATTCGCCGGCATGTCAATTTTTGTCAGCAATGACCGTCGCCTGACGCGGCGGTCATGACCGGGCCGACCTTGGCGGACCGTACCGGGCTTCGAATGCCCGGCCGTTCCCGCGGACGGCAAGGCCGTCGCGGCGATGGTTCGGCCCCGGCTTAAAATCGCTCAATTAATGGAGTCATACCATGAAACATGTGATTACCGCCCTTGTGATGAATGAACCCGGCGTTCTGGCCCATGTGGCCGGGATGTTTGCCGCACGCGGATTTAATATTGATTCGCTGGTGGTGGGCCGCACGGAAGATCCAAATTTATCCCGCATGACCATCGTTACCGTGGCCGATGAGCGCACGCTGGACCAGGTGCGCAAGCAGCTGGCGAAAATAGTGACGGTGGTGAAAGTTCGCGATTACAAGGAGGTTCCCTTTGTGTCGCGCGATCTGATGCTGGTCAAGCTGCGGAGCACCGCCGCCACCCGCGGGGAAATTATTGAATTGACCAGCCTTTTCCGCGGGCAGGTGGTGGATGTCGGTACAAACTCGATTATCGTTCAACTTGCCGGCCAGGAAGAAAAGTTTGAGGCGTTCGTTGAACTTGTGCGGCCTTACGGCATTCTGGAACTGGGGCGAACCGGCGTGGTGGCCATGGCCCGCGGGACGGATTCACTGCGAAATCCCGGCGCTGAAGAGGCTTCTGCGGGCAAGGCGCCGCGCACTGCGATTGCGGCAAAGCGCCAGCCGACGCAGGAAGAACTGGAATCCACGCCGCCGGGCTAAGCTGTCATTCGTGCCGGTTTCCGGCGCGTCATTATGATTGCCGTTTTTTGCGCCGCAAGTCCGCAAGGTTAAAGCGTCGGGGCATTACCGCCGGTGCGGGCCTGTTTCCCCAGTGTCCGCAGTCTGCCCAGTGTGACCAGTCTCCCCGGTCTCCCCGGTCTGCATTGTTTTCGGGGCTTCCGCGGAATCCGGCTGTGCGGCCGGCGGCCGGCCGGATTTTTCCGATTTGCCGCGGAATTTCCTCCACAGGCCGGGCATTTCATGCCATGGCACGGTCGCAATAATATCTGCTGCGCCGGAACGGATGGCGGTGTCCACAATTTTGCCGAAAGCGGATTTGGCGGAAGATTTCGGCGTTGAAGATTCCGCCGCGGACCGGGCCGGTTCTGCCGCAGGCCCGGCCGGTTCAGCCGCGGATCGCCGGCGGCGGGCGCCGCGCGTCAGGAACAGTCCGGCGACAATTGCCGCGGCCATCGCGCCGAACGGATATTTTTGTACCAGGGCCGCGGGCGACATCGCCTGTTGAACCTGATGGGTCAGCTGCTTCACATCCCGGTGCATGTCATCCAGCAGGTCTTCGCGCCGCTGCTCCATGCCCTTGATTTCCGTTCTTAAACTCATCATTCATCTCCACGGGAAGCCGGCCGCCCGTCGCCGGCGGTATGGCGCGCCGGTGCGCCCGCATCGGTAATGCGCCGCGCCGCCAGCACCAGACTGATGCAGACAATAAAGTGAAACAGGGCGAACAGCAGAAAAACATCCCGTGTCGGCATCATGCGGTCCAATGACTGGAATATGCTGATGTATAGAAATACGATACCGGTCAGCGCCGCCAGGAACGCCATCGCCAGCAATCCCAGCTTGAAAAAGGAAGCCTGCACCGCCGCCAGAACTTTAAGCGCCGCCAGCCGCACCTGGAGTTCCGCAAGTTCCAGCAGATGGGACAGTAATCTGCGTCCGGGCGATTCCTCCGGACCGGCTGCTTTTTCACCGGTTTGCGACGGGGAATCGGGGGGGGACGGTGGAGCGGTTGGACCGGTCTGGTGCATAACAAATAACCCTTATGCGGCGGGGGCCGTATGCAGCCTTACCCGGCAATTATGCGAAAGCACGGCCGCCGTGCCGCACAGATCAAAACCTGCGCGAGCCGACAGGCCCAAACCGCCGGCGTTGAGCCTGCTTTCCTGCCGTGCCGTCAATCAATCACGACCGCCGCGAAACCGGATCATCATACCGACCATAACCCCTATGCCCGCGGCAATTGCCAGCGATTTGTAGGGGTTATGCCGCACGTAGCTGATCGTGGAAACGTGCATGGACTCGGCGCGAGTCCGGATTTTCTCGCCTTTCGTTGAGGCCCAATCCCTGGCATGGGCCGCAAGTTCCGTCGCCCCGGCGGTGGCAACGTGCCGTGCTTCGCCGGCAAGTTCCGCAACCGCATGGCCGGCGGCGACGGCCTTCTGACGAAGTGCATCCGTATGCACGCCGCCGGTTGAAACCTTTCCATCACCGGTTAGTACTGCGTTCGTCATGATATGACTCCTTAAAATGGTGTAAAACCATCGCCGGCTCGTATCATCCCGGTCGCCGGGGTCAGCCGGCCTCCATTTCCCCCCTGATTAAGTTTATATTCGCAGGGCGGCCAAAAGCAAATATTTTCGATGATTTTTATGCGATTCGGCCTGCGGGAAATAAGAGCGGTTTTTCTTCGGGGCAGCCTGCCGCGTGTGGCGGGGGGGCATTCAGACCAGTTGGCGGGCTTTTATGCTTAAATAACGATTAATAACCGCAATGGACAACTGGCCCGCATCACTTTCCAGCAGTCCGGCGCCGGCTAGTTTGATCGTCTGTTTGTGGCTGTCCCGCTGGCTGACAAGCTGCCGGGCCGCAAGGACCTGAAAAACTTCCGAACGACTGTTTGGCGCGCCTTCGGCGGTTAAGTTCAGCAGGGGGTCCCGCAATGAAATGACCGTTACTAGGTGCCGCGTGCGGATGGTGCCAACCACGTCCGAAAGATTTGTGGCCAGTTGCGGATCATTCACATCCGTGAATATAAATATCATGGCCCGTCGGTTTTGACGCAGGCGAATGGCTTCAGCGAGTACGCTGTAGGATGGATACAGGTTTCGCGGCTCAATTTCCACCAGAGCCTTGATGATCCGTGAAACCGCCTTGGATGATCCCGCCGGCTTGATGAACGTTTCCAGTTGATCGCGAAACACCATCAGGCCCACGCGGTCCGCCTGCCTGGCCACGACGTGCGCCAGGAGAATGGCGGCGTCGATGGCCACATCCAGGCCCGTCCCGCCGGCCACGGGCATCGCCATCATCCTCGCCGCATCAATGCACAGCAGCACATCCTGACTGCGCTCCATTTGATACACGTTGGTAATCAGTTTGCGGTGATGTGCCGATGCTTTCCAGTTGATATCGCGAAAGTCATCGTCGGGAAGGTAATCACGCAACTGCTCAAATTCCCGCCCCGCCCCAACCATCCGGCGCCGGTGCATGCCGATCTGGCTTAGCGCGCGGTTGCGCCGCAGCGCTTCATAGCGGCGGATGGGCGCAATGCTGGGGAAAATGGTAATGGGTGGAGGGGCGGCGGCCGCCTTGCGGCAGGAGGCGATCATTGTGGAGCCGGTGATGGTCAATACCGGCGGTGCGATACGCAGAATTCCCCGTTCATTGGGGGTAAGGGCCATGTCCGCGGATACCGCCTGCAGGGGGGGCAGGCGCCAACTGAAGCGGGCCGGTCTTATTTCCGGCAGTCCGGCCGGTCCGCCGGCGCCCTGTCCGCCCGAACCGGGCTGTTCAAGCACCACGTGCACCGCTCGCGGGCCGCGGTTTTCAATCCGCCAGATGATCCGCAATTCGCGGCCCACTTCACCGCGCGGCGGAAACAGCGGCGTTATGCGAATGTCATGGCGGCGCAGGGAAACGCCTTCCAGCAGAACGGCGGCAATCATGAGGGCGTCAATCGCCGCGGCCGCCGCTAGCAGCCACAGGCCGGCGCCGGCCGATACGGCCACGGCGCTCAGCAGGAGCGCCGCGGCCGCCGCTCCGGCGATCCAGAGGGTGATACGCCCGGGAATAATCATCGGGGAACCTCAAGCTTTTCCAGAATGCGCGCAATAACCTCGGATTTTATTGCGCCGGCTACCTCGGCATCGGCGGAAAGCGTGATCCGATGGTGCAGCACCGGTTCCACCATCCGCACCACATCGTCCGGGGAGACGAAATCCCTTCCGTGCAGCATGGCCCAGGCCTTGGCGCACACGAGCAGTGCGATGGACGCCCGCGGACCTCCGCCCAACAAAATGGATTCATCGCGGCGCGTGGCCCGCACAATATCCAAAATGTATTTTAGAATCGGCGGGTCAACCCGAATGCCGGGCAGCGCCGCCTGCGCACGCTGCAACGCCGGAATATCCAGCAGCGGTTTGATTTCCGCCTGTTCCAATTTGTCCAAAGGCGCGCCGGTGTGGGTGCGATCCAGAATAAACCGCTCCGCCTCAGCATCTGGATAATCGAGCTTGATTTTAAGAAGAAAGCGGTCCTGCAGGGCTTCCGGCAGGGGGTAGGTTCCCTCAAATTCCACCGGGTTTTGTGTGGCGAAAATCGTGAATACCGGTGACAAAAGATGCCGCTGCCCGTCAATGGTCACATGCTTTTCCGCCATCGCCTCCAGCAGCGCGGACTGGGTTTTGGCCGGAGCGCGGTTGATTTCGTCGGCCAGCAGCAGGTCGGTGAATATGGGGCCCTGGTGCAGATGAAAATCTTTTTCACCCGGCGTCAGGATGGTGGTGCCGGTGATGTCCGACGGCATCAGATCCGGTGTAAAGGCGATGCGCTTGCTCCGGCAGTTGAGCGTGGCGGCCAGGGTGCGCACCGCCAGTGTCTTGCCGGTTCCCGGAACACCTTCCAGCAGGGCGTGCCCGCCGGCCACCAGCACCGTGAGCATGGAATCCAGCGCCCCATCCTGCCCGCGGATAATTTCGGCCGCCCGTTTTCGCACCGCGCCGAGCGCTTCAATGGCCCAAATTAACTCAGGATCTTGTATATCGGACACGTTTTAGCTCCTTTGACAATGCGGTTGACTCCGCAAGAATCCGGGCAAATGGCCGCCACGCTGACGACGCTGTGCGGCCGGACCGGCCTTTTGCCGGCCCTTCGGCCGTGGCTTGTGAATCCGCAAGTGCCAGCAGATGATTCGTTCTATCCGCGAGGTTCGGTGGAAGCTGGACAATGCGGCGCGGTAAATCCTCGCGACTGCAGTTCAGGGCGCCGCAAATGCGGTTGACCATTTCCGTGCTTATGCGGCCGCGGCATTCGGTTGCATTAATCGTGCGCTGGTACAGGTGGCCCAGTGACATGATCTGATCGGAAACCGTATCCGTGCGGACCGCGGCGGGCCGGGCGCGGTCGGCCGGATACCCCGCACGGCTCCATACGTAATACAGAAAAATCACCAGCAGCTGGAACAGGACCGGCATAAAGCCCTTTGCACCCAAAACTTCAATCACGGATGCACTGTGCCCCAGGCCGAGTTCCCACTGGTCCATGATCACCGGATTTTGTCCTATCTGGCGCAATATAAAATCCAGATTACCCGCCTGGCTGATGCCGGAATTGTAGACCGGCCATTGAGATCCCACAAAAATAATCCATCCCCGGCCGAACCGCCGTGCAATCGCCACCGGCTTGTGTTGATACGTCGCCAGTACCGTCCATACCTGTTTTCCCGATTTTATTTTCGGCAGGCTGAAACTCGGAGGGGCCAGCATTTTAAGGGTGCCGGCGGCTGCAACGCGGGATTGCCGCGTATCGCCCGCATCGGTTCCATATGCGGCGGACCCCCGATTCCATGGACAGTCAACCAGCCAGGGCCGAAGCAGTTTGGGATTTTTTGCGTGTAAAATGAAAACCAACCACGGATAATCGGATTCATTAAGCCGACCGGCCGCCCGCCCTGCATGTTTCAAAGCGGTTGATTTGTGTTTTCCATTGCGGCGGGATATTGCGCGGCGCAGCTTCGCCAATTCACGGCGGATCATATACGGCGAGCGGTTTCCGTGCAGGATCTTAAAATGGCGCATGATGCCGGTTTGATATTGGGAGAATTCCAGCAGCGTGTTTCCCCGGCGTATCCAGTGGAGCAGAGAGGGGTTATAGCCGGGCGCGACGCTGTAATTCTCCTCGACGGCACGCCCGCCGGCCGGCGGCACAACCACCAGCAGCACGCCCTTGGCCGACGCGGGCAAATCCGGCCGGTCAAGAAGCGTCACCGGATGATGCAACCGCCGCAACGTGGCGTACAGTGCCGCACAGCCATATGGATCAAATCGATCGGCCGAACCCGCCGGCAATTCCGCGCCGCCCCGGGCGGTGCTGTAGGCGATCGTAACCAGCAGCCAGCCGGCGGCCGCCAGAAAGCACACGGCAAGAATAACAGGAGTGAATCTACGCATTTTGTTTCTCCGCCGGCAGCAAAGCGGCGATGGCGCAGCGAAGCTCCTGTGTTTTGGCCTCGGGGTAAATTTTCCAGCCGTACCAGATGTGGTCGAATGTATCCGTGAGGCGGCCAAAAAGGTTTCGATCCGTTTCGCTGCCGGAATACCCGCGAACCAGGGTGAAATTGGTGGCGCTTTTTCTGAACCGGATTTTTCCGCGCTCATGCAGGCCGGCCAGCAGCGCCAGGTACAAGGCCCGGTACATCAGCCGAAGATCACCGCTTTTCTCAAAGCCCTCCGCTTTCGCCAGCCATTGGTTGCTTTCTGCGGCCAGCGCGTCGCCCTCCTGCAGCGCATTGTTTATATTTTCAACCGGGGGAACGGCCGCACCCGCCGCGCTGTTGTCTTTCCCGCGGACCAGCATGTGGATGAGCAGCCCCGCGGCAGCCAGTAAAATCAGGATAATGGCCGCCCATCCCAAAAAGATCAGAACCGACGGGAACATGGATACGCCGTTCGTATGTGTATAGATATGCACATGCTTTTTGTGACGCCATTTTATCAGATGACGCAGCCAGCGCCAAAAGCGATCTACGAATCCGTTCAACTGGAGCGGCGATTGCGCGGATTGATTCCGCTTCGCCTGCCGCGTTCGGAGTTGCCATTGATGAAACAGCGGATTCTCAAGAACCTGCCGCAATACCTGGTGGGGATGGCCCGCCGCCGCCGTGCCGGAAGCGGATGCATGGGCCGCGGCCGGGCCGGATAATACAAACGACATCAGCCAGATGCCGACGGCGAACAGCAAACGAGTTGACACCCCCGGACACAGCTTGAAGTTTTTCCGCAGGTGCTTGTTCAATCGACAGCCTCCAGCAGGGCCTGCAGCCGTATTCGCAGGTCCGTTCCGGTGCGGCTGGCGTCAAGTTCCAGATATAGAATGACTCCGGCGATGCACCACAGCAGGTCAAGCAGTAGAAAAACCAGCAGGTCCAATCCAAGATTCATGGCCCCGCTGTTGACCACCATGGATATGCGGGCGTCGGAAATGCCCAGCAAGGCGGGGAAGACGAAGCTTTGCAAAAGCTGGAGCACGCCGAAAATCATGGCGGAAAGGATTAAAAACGCCGCCAGCAGGAATCCGGCGAGCCAAATGGCGCGGCCCCGGGCCACGCTGTAGCGAAAAAGTTTTGCCACCTGCCGGAAGCCGGCATCGGGCCCGTCCAGCAGCAGGGGCGCGGTCAGGGTGGCCGCGGACATTGCCGCCAGCGACGGCGCCACCATCAGAAACATGCCCCATATCGCCAGCGGCGCCAGGACCATGCGCAGCGCCAGAATCGGCCCCATTCGTTTCCATATGAATGCCGGCTGCTTTCCCGACAACTCCCCAAACACCCGTGATTGGATCAATGCCAGACCCGCCCATCGCCAGATTAACGCAGGCACCATGATGACGGCATAAAACTGCGCGGCCATGGCATCCCGTTCCATAATGGCCGAGATCGCCGGCACCGCCACCGCAATAAGCGGCCCGGCGGCCAGAACGTAGGCGGGCACAAGCCATAATGCGGATCGCCGAATATAGTCCGCAGCGCTGTCCAGCGGACCGGCGAATCCGCCGCGCATAAGGCTTTCCTCGCGAACATCCGCTGCGGCATTGGATGTCATGCCGACCCCCGCTGCATCAGCCATCGCATGATCGCAAAAACACCGGCGTACAGCATCAGCAGCCATAGCGGTGATAAAATCACCATCGCCGCAAACCAGGCATGGTCCCGCCAGAATCGCCGACCGGCGCCGGCCTTCCGCCGCGCCCGCATGATGGCCAATCCCTCCCGGCTGTAATTCACGCCGTTATAACGCGTGGAGCACTCCTCGCAGATCGGATTTTTTGTGATGACGCATATGCCCACGGCCGGCCGGTCCGGATGATTGATGCAAAATGTCTTCTTTAAGCCCATGGCGCCATCCCCCGGGGCCGGTCGTTACACACCCGGCCTCACTCGCCGCCGAATTCCAGCGGCATGTACATGCTTTGCAGGGCCAGCCGTCCCGGACCGGTAAAGCGGTTCCACACCATTTGGCCGCCGGAGGCAAAAAAGCCCGTCGAAAGCTTCTGCATTTTGGTTTCCATGGTCACGCCGGGGTCTTTGTAAATCCAGCCGCCGGGTTCAATGTCAATTTGTTCGCCGGCGCCGAGCGTAATTTCAAAAATATTGCCGTAGCCGTGCAGCCACACGATTCCCTCCTGTTGCTGCGTGCTGAATGTGTCAATAAAAAAGCCCGTGCCGCTGAACAGCATATTCGCCACACCCTGGACACGGCGAAACGTGAAATCAACACTGTCGCTGGCGGCAATAAACTGGTGCTCGCGCACATCCACGCTCTGCCCGGCCTGAAGGTGCAGCGCCATGATGTGGCCGGGGCCGTCGCGGCTCAGTGCGATGCGGCCCGGACCCGCGGCCTGCGTCATGAAGATCGGCATGCCGGATATCATGCGTTTAAAGGCTCCCTTTAACGCCTTGATGCCGACATTCACCGCCGGATCTTTCCACAACAGCACATGATGTTCAAAGTATATGCCGGTCTGCGCCATTTCCACCTGCAGCACCGGGACCAGTTCCCCCTGAATATGATAGGTGACGCCCGCGTACTTTTCGTCCACAACATGTGTGGCCAGCAATTCGGGAACAGCCATAAATTCAGCCCCTTTCGTTTAAATTGTTCTCAGGTCCAGTACCTTATATTAGAACTAATTCCGGCGACGCTGACAAGCGCATGCGGATTGTGCCGCGATCCAGGATGTTGCCTCCCGCACCACTCCTGCCACGGCGGCCTATCGCCCCATGACCACAATTCCCAGTTTATCCGCGAGCTTAAGCAATTCGCCTTTTTCCAGCATGATCGTCTTTCCGGCTTCCAGCACCACCCCGGCCGCCCCCGCTTTTTTCAGGTTTTCAATGGTTGCCGGGCCGATGGTGGGCACATCAAACCGCAGGTCCTGGTTGGGATTGCTGGCCTTGCATAAAATCCATCCGCCCCGGCGGCAAAGTTGCCCCGCACGTTCAATCATCCGATCGGTGCCTTCCATGGCTTCCACCGCAATAATTTCCCGGTCCTTGCAGGCCAGGCTTTGCCCTATCAGCAACTCGTTCATCCGTTTGAGCAGCGGCCATGCAAAATCAGCATCCGACTGCATGGCGGGGAAGGGCTGTGCCGCGGTCATTACGCCGCTTTCCGCCAAAGACCCGGGAATATAAGGTAACGCGTCAATAAGCGTGATGCCTCCAGATGCAAGCTCATCGGCCACGGCCCGCAGCAGTCGATCGCTGCGTTTGTCATGTCTTAACCGCACGAACCACAGCCGGGCCGTCCGCCAATCCGGCATATAGCGGAACATGTAATACCGGTCATAAATTCGCTCTTTGGCGACGCGGCCGACCATCACCGCCCGCGCCGCGCCATTTCGGCGCAAAATGCGCACCCATTGATTCAGCCGGATCAGGCCTACGCGAGAGAATACATCGCATTGCGGAATCAGCAAGTCTTCCCGGCTTTGGCCGGAAAGTCCCAGCCCGATGACGCGATGCCCGGCCGCCTTTAATCCAAGTGCCACCTGCACCGGCAGCAGCCCCTGGCCGGCAATGATTCCAATCGGTTCGGAAGCGGATGGTTTTTCCGTCATGTTTGATTCCCGGCTACGCACCGCGTTTTAGTATACGCGGCCGCGGCAAATTGGTGTATTACCCAAAAGCGGTGTCAACAGTTTGCTTTCCGGATTGCCGGGATTGCCGGCGCCCGGCAAAAAACCGGGGCGATGGCTCGCCTGAATTCAGGCGACCCAAAATGATCTTCCTCTGCCGCCCAAAACCAGGCCCCCAAAGCCGCCATGACGGCGCCTGACGCTTCCGGAAAAATATTGGAAAAATTCGCAAGCCATTGAAAATAAAGTACTTTGGTGGCCGCGGAATGATCGCATCGGCGACGGTCGGGAGAATATCATGCGCCAGGCGGGAGTCGAACCCACAACCTTTGGCTTCGGAGGCCAACGCTCTATCCAATTGAGCTACTAGCGCTGCAATAGCATTAGAGTTTAACACAAATTCGCGGCCGCGTCCAAAGCCCGCGCTGAAGGCGGTTATTCGCCGAGGTCCGCGGGTATTTGTCAATGCGGCGCTCCAGCCGCCAGCCCATTTTCGCGACGGATCGCCGGGCGTTTTTAACCGTTCGGGTTAAAACCAAAATAGCACGGAATGTGGGTTCGGAGATATTGTTAAGGAGGCATCGGCAATTTTGGCCGATTGCCGCGGGGGAAAAGCAAAGATTGTATGATGGGCAGTCAACAAATGAGGTTCTAAATTTGGCAGTGCTCCAAGGGCAATTGCGAGATCAAGCGGAGGATGCGGCGGCAGCATGGGGCTGCAAGTTGCGGCACCACAACCGTCCCGCTGAGTGTGTTGCTGCAATACTGCTCGAGGCAGGGGGGAGTATTTCCTGTATCCGGCAACTGCAGGTTTGCACGCCTCGCCATAACACGGATAAAATTCAGTTCATTCACTTGTCTGCGGAGAAATTATCTTGGTTGCACTGGATAAACAATTTCACCACGGCGACACAAAGCCACAAAGCGGTGGGGTCTGCCGCCGCCAATTCGCACAATCCGTGAAAACCCCGGTTCGCGGTACCGCAGACATGCTGTCCGCCCGGCGCCGCCATGCCAATTCCTTTTTTTGTCTCTGCGCATTATTCTTTGGTTATTGAGCGAAGGGCCGATGCCGCCCCCGGTACGGCGGCCCGCTCTGCTTTTTAATATGGCCTGAGGTTTTCGATGCGACGACTTGCCCTCAGCGGCTTTATTGCCAGTGCGATTTGTTTTTTCGTTGCGTTGACCTCCGGCTGGCTGTTGCCGACCAAGGTTGCATCAACCCGCCCGGTGGAAATGTTGTATTATGAATCCGCATTGTGGTTCATGGTCACTTACCTCGTTGGGTTCTGGTGCATGGTTCGGGTAAAGCGTCGCGGTGGGATCATCGGGGGCTGGATGTCAACTTTGGCGGTGCTGGTCGGCGTTCCGTTCGGCCTATGTTTTTCTATTTTCTGGCTCCTTACATGGCCGCTTTACGTCGCGTTTTTGCTCGCCCCGATTGTTAAGATATTTTAATGTTCCGGCCCGGCTCATCATGATGCCTCCGCCGGATCTGCTCAGGAGGTTCATGCCATGTCTGCCCGCTCTCTCCACGCGGTTACCGGCGCGTTTGGATATTCCGGACAATACATCGCCCGTCGGCTGCTGGCGGCCGGTCTTGGCGTGCGAACGCTTACGGCATCGCCGCAGCGCACCAACCCTTTCGGCAATACCGTGGAAGTTTGCGGCATTCATTGGGAATCGTCGGATGAACTGACCCGGGCACTGCGGGGTGCGGAGGTTTTGTACAATACGTACTGGGTCCGATTTAATGCACGCCAATTCTGCTTTGCCCAGGCTGTGGAAAACAGCCGCCGCCTTTTCGCGGCCGCCAAAGCCGCCGGCGTGCGGCGAATTGTTCATGTCAGCATCACCAATCCGGATGCGAATTCACCCCTTGAATATTTCAGCGGCAAGGCCCATGTGGAGCAGGCGCTGGTGGACAGCGGGCTGGAGCACACAATTCTGCGGCCGGCCGTGCTGTTCGGTAAGGAAGATATTCTGGTCAACAACATTGCCTGGATGCTGCGGCATTTTCCGTTCTTTGGCGTCTTCGGGGACGGCCGTTACAAACTGCAGCCAATATATGTGGATGATCTGGCGGCGCTGGCGGTGGCCGCGGGATCGCAGGCAGGCAGCGGTGTGGTGAATGCCATCGGCCCGGAAACGTTTACCTACCGGGAACTTGTGGAGGTCATCGGCGCAATTATTGATCGAAGGCGGCCGATTATGGCGGTGCCGCCGGGCGCCGGTTACCTGATTGCGGCGATCACGGGCCTTTTAGTGCGCGATGTCATGATCACACGTGATGAAATTCGCGGCCTGATGGAAGGTCGGCTTTTTGTGGATTCGCAACCCACAGGCACCACCCGGCTGACGCACTGGGCGAGGGAGAACCGCGAGTGGCTGGGGCGGCGTTATGCCAGCGAAATGGCGCGGCGCCGTGACCGCCTTTCGGATTACGCAGCCATGCGGGGTGATGGCCGGGCGAATGAGCAAACCGGTTCGGCGGCATAGCACTGGCTTCCAGCCGATGGGCTGTTGTTTTCATGGGCAAGATGCCCGCGTCACGCGGATATCGCCAAAACACCGGCCAGCGTGGCCGGCGGCGTGGGCCGGATGCCGGCCGAATCGAGCGGTCCGTTTGCAGGCCGTGTGGTGGGACGGATAAAATCCCCTTAATTCAACTACCTGCGGAGAAATTATCTTGCTCGCACTGGACGAACAATTTCACCACGGCGACACAAAGCCGCGAAGCGGTCGGGTCTGCCGCCGCCAATTCACACCATCCGTGAAATCCCCGGTTCGCGGTACCGCAGATATGCAGTCCGCCCGGCGCCGGCGTGATAAATGCGGCGTGAGGTCCAATACTCAAAAAGCCGTAGTTAACCGCGTTGTGTCTTCGTGCGGTCGTGGTGAAAATTCGTTTTTTCGGTGGCAAGCCGGCTCCAGTTTAACGCTGGTCATTATCGGAGGCTAAATTGGCAACTCGCTCGATCCAAGTCCGGGGGTTACCTCATTGCGCGACTCTTCTTGCGTTGCTTCCAGCGCTTCGCAGGCCGCGGCTCTGTGCAGGGCTGGTGTTTCTATTTAGCGTCTGGCTATTGGTGGTGACGGGAAATGTGGCATTTTTTTATGTGGGCGCGGCGATACCGCTTTCATTGCCGCTGGCGATCTTAAGTTTTCCCGTTGGGCTGCGTTTTTACCGGAGATTTGTGCATCGCCCTTTGCGTGTCGGCACCGTCGTTGAGGCCCGTGAGGACGGATTGTTGATGTCCACGGACATCGGCGGGACCTTCACTCCTTGGTCGTCAATAAATGCGGTTCGTCCCGGCAGATTCCATCTGGAAATTGAAATAGCCGGATTTGCCTGGCCGGTGGTGGCCTTGGCACAACAGCGTTCGCAAGAAGCTGTTTTTCGGGAGTTCGCGGGCGAATGTCGGAGATATATGGATTTGGCTATAACAAGCCAGAAATCAACGCAAGCCGCTCTTGGCAATCAGCCGGTGCTTTCAGGGGAATTGGAATCAAGGGCCTGCGGCCTGAGTGGCGCCGGGGTGGCGATTTGCACCCCGATTGAAACACCACCTCGTTGGGATCGCATTGTGCTTTTGAGAATGGCGGCGGCTGTTGTTGGCGCACTTGTTCTCATTGGTGCGGCCTCGTTTCGTCTGGCGCGAAATTCAGGTGCGGCACCTGCGAAGGCTGCACAACTCAGCAGCCTGGCGGGTCATGCGGGGGTGCTTACCAGGCGGGTATTCAGACGTCCGTATGAGTTCTTCGGCATAGTGCAAGACGACTCATCAGGTCCTGCCGAAGTGTCCGATGCCGCGCGGAGAAGAGAGGAGGCCGGGCGATGAGCGTTCCGATGCGGAAATTTGCACTGTCAATAATTGTTCGCCAGGCGGATCGCGAAAATCTTTTTAGGGAAATTCTGGCCCGCTCGTTAAAATCTCGCCGGTGGCGGGTGCAATCGGCAATTGTAGTACTCTTCGTGGGCGGCCTGATCAATATTTTAACGAATGGAGAAATTTGGTACCTGGTCGTTGGCATTATCGCCTTGGGGCTACTTTTATCCTTTTTCCTGACACTGGATTTAAAAGCCGTCGGGCGCCGTCAACTTCGCAAGTTGAAGGCGGAGCGTGACGTGCGGATATCCATGGTGATCGGATCCGGTGGGCTTGCCAGAGCGAGAGATGAAAGCAGTGAGTTCTTCGCATGGGAGGGGCTAAGCCGGATCGATGTAATGCCGGGCGGACTTGGATTTTTCAGAGATGATGGAACTTGCGGGGCGCAGCCCACTGCGTTTATTCCAGATCACGCATTTGCCGACGAGACGCAGCTCAGGGAATGCCTGGAATTCTGCCGGGACATGATTGCCCGCAGCAAGGCGGCGGCGCGGACGAGCCGCTCCGGGCCTTCCAGGCTTTCGCGGGTATTTAGCCTGTTGGCGTGGTACCTTGTGCTTCAACTGTGGTGGTTGGGAATTTTATTTAACCTCATCGCCTGGTGGCCGCAGAAATAGTAATGCGGCTTGATGGTTCGATCACCCTCGAGCCGAAGGGCGCCGGTTACTCGCGGGACAGCGGAATTGCGGAATTGCGCTGCGCAAGCGGAGGGATCGCGGCGACCGGCTTTTCGCAATTGGCCGCCCAATGGCCTGCGGCGGGCCAATCCGGGCCGGGGCAATTCGCGGCCCGGTATCGCCCCGGCTTAGTCGGAGGGGACAATGCTGCATTGCCCAACAGGAAAACGGCCGTTTGCCGCTGCGTGGCGGGGGTAGTATAGTGAACAAGGTCAACAATTTTGTTTGAGGCTGCGTGATGGTTGCCATGGGTGAAAAGCGAAAAGCTGGGCATAGCCTGCCGCGAAGAAATCCTTCATGGCTATCTTGCAATCTTTGGCAATCGCCATTATTCGCCGGCTCCTGATTGCCGGCTGCATTGCGATCCATACCGGGAAGTGGGCTGCGGAAATGACTTTTAGAGGCGCTAAAAGGATTCATAAAGACCCGGAAGAAGAAAAAATGATGGTTCCGAAATTAATGACTGCCGATCGGCGGCGGGGGCGCAGGCTGATATGGGCCTTGTGTGTAATGCTATTAGCGGCTTTTACGCTTGCGTCCGTCCTGAATGCGATTGATTTTCTCAAGCCGAAGCCCAAGCTTGGCCTGTGGAGGAGCTTCCGGACAACCTGTCACCTTTCCGGCTCTGTTCCCCGATTTCGCTTGCTGCCCACAACAATCAAGACAATACCGATTTCCCGGCTACGGGAGATAATTCGTGCGCAACCAACGGGTTTTACATTTAAGCTTCTTGGCACAAACCTTCGTTTGTCACCGGGGACTGTGCCGTCGGATATCGAAGTCTCGGCTTACGGCGGCAAACAGGCGCATCCCGCCGGCGAGTGGCATCTGGCTTGGGGCGGCAAGACCGGAATAAAAAAGCTGACTTTCCGCATAAAAGCAGGACACATTGACGCGCGGTATCACGTTGCCGAATCACTCATGGGGCAGATGAATTTCTCGTTCATGGGGCCGGGAATCGACCTTGGCGCCCACCTGCCGGTAAAGGGCACGACGCGGTTGTCGCTGCAAATCAAGAAAAATCCGCCGAGCTTCCAACCTTTCCCGACCGGATTCGACGCCGACGGAGGGACGAATCCAGGTTGGAGCGCGAGTTCCACGTTTGGTTTGACCCCGGATTCGCATCCTGCCGGGTCGGCGCTTGTGCTTTGGCACTACCAGTTTAACCGATTAAAAATCACGAGGTTGTTTACGGCAGTTTTGCGTCGGTCGGGGTGGACGCGGCGGCGCACGGCGGAAACGCTGCGGCGCGTTGAGCTTTGGGCGGATCGCATGTCGCTGGAGGAGTTCATGAAATTGCAGTTGTCCGGACGCATCCCGATAAAGATGTGGCCGGCGGCGGCAAATCGGCGACTGCTCCGGCTATTTGCGCTTTCGGCATTTTATGGGTATTATAACTTTCCACCAAAATGCCTGAAAGCATTGCGTATAGCCATCGGCGCCAATATGCTTTACGTTCTGGCTTTGGATTCGGCCACGTTCGTCAAGAAGAAAGGTAGACCTTGGATGAATTATTATCTTTTCGACAGCCACGGATACCTGTCGTGCTGCGGAAGCATTCATCCCGTTGCGGCCGGCATTCATTCCGGGCAGTTGGCTGGATTGGCGGTCGGCATTTCCGGATTGTATCGAACCATAACCGGACACAAACCTATGTAAGCAATCGCGCGTTGAATTCCGCGGCGGTTTAGGCCGATGCCGCAGCGCACAATGCCATCAATGATCTTTGGGCAACATCCTCTTTAACTTTGGCGCTGCCCGCGGGATAACCGAAGGAGTGTTGAAATGCCCGATTCCGCTGACTCGACAAACCGTGCCGCACGAACAATCGGCGGGTTATCCGCGATTGGAATTGCAGCGGCTCTGTTGCCGCTGGCTGCAGCTGCAGGCATTGCGGCCTGGACGGTGGCTGCCCGCGGCGGGGTACAATACCGGGCTCTGCGCCGCATCGCCGGGGGGCGATGCAATGTCGACCTTGCATCCGCACGGACCCCGCTGGGGCTAAAATGGAGGTTTCTGCACGTTTCACAGGGGACGTGGTCTTTGCGTTCAGGCATTCCGCTCGCCGCGTTGCTGATCCCCGCCCGCCGGGCGGAGTTGCTAAAGCACAGCACGGAAGAGGATTTTAGCTCATTTGCGCAACTCCCCAGCCTGACCCACCTGTATATCATGGGGCCGCGCGCGTCCGTGGGTGAAATGCGTCTGCTGGGCAAATTACAGCATCTGCGTTCGTTGGTGATCCTGTCCGTCAAGTTGCCGAATGCGGGATGGCGGGGCATATCCAGGCTAACCCGACTGCGCAAGCTGCTGTTGGGGGATGATGGCCTGAATGACCGCATCTTCGCGTTGATGGGGAATCTTAAAGATCTGCGTACGCTGGGTCTAAGCAAAAACAGCGGCATTGTCGGCGCTCACATGCAGCGCGTTCCCCCATTGCGCCGCCTCAGGCGTCTTTCCCTTGTCGCAACGCGCTTCGGCGACGCGGGCATGCACTGGGTCGCCGCGCTCCCCAATCTGGAATATCTGGACCTGGCATTCGACAAGGCGTTAACCGGCCGCAGCCTGAGATTCCTGGCCGCCTGCTCAAAGCTGCGCGAGTTGAACCTTTCCGGTACGCGGATCGGGGATCGTGATCTGCATTGGATCGCCTCGATGCACGCATTGCGGATTTTATCGCTGGGAAAGACGCGCTGCAGCACCGCCGGCATTACGCAATTGCGCCGGAGTAATCCGGCACTTCACGTGCGTTATTAACTCTTTTCGAGACCGGATTTCAGGATGGCCTTGATGCGCGAGCAAAGCCGCCCGGAAAAGCCGCCCGGAAAGGCCGCCCAGGTTAATTGTGGAGTAAAGGCCATGCACAGCAAGATGCGATCCACCCCTTACGCCGTTGCTGTCGGCGTGGTGGCGATGTTGATTGGCGCGTTTTTCATTTGGGTGTCGTTGCACTGGATGAACAAGGGTGCCGGAGAGGCCGGCGCCGGAATCTGGGCCATCGGCTCCGTTGGAATGGGCATGCTGATGCGGGTGCGTGGCCGGTTGCCGGCCTGGGCATGCGAATACTTTCATCTTTTGATCTTCGTGCCGCCGGCGGCGTGCGTCGCCTGGCTTTATTCGGCCGGGACAGACTTTCCACCGCTTTTTGTGCTCAACGCGTTTCTCCTGTTGGTCGCTCCGGTTGCCGGGTTTTGGCTCGGCTATTTCCTTGGGCGAAACGAAGACGATTCTGCCGTTACGCCCGGCAGGGGCAACCGCGTTAAATGGTTGGCGGTTCTTTTGTTGCAAATCCCCGTTGTCGGTGTGCCGGTTTTATTGGCGTTCTCAAATGCGGCGAATAATTCTGTTTTCTGGTTCGAACTCTACATGATTCTCTGGTTTCCAATTGGCGCCGGGGTGTGCGCGGCGGTGCCGTGGGCCTGGCTGATTGGGCTGCGGCGTCCCCACAACTGGGCTGTGCGGCCCGTTTGTGTAATCGGCTGGCTTTTTCTTATAGGCTTCGCGGTGATGCTTGCCGTGTGAATCGTCGATAGGGTGGGCATTCGTGACAAATCATTTAAGCGGGGAGGCGAACCGTCGGTGCGGAAAGTTTCACCGGCAGGCGTAAACCCGCCGGTCCGCCTCGCGATTAATACCGCTTCCATATCCGGCCGGCATACTCGCCCGCCGGGCGGTGACACTCCGGCTTGGGTTAAGGGGGGCATGCTGTTCGCCCGACAGTATCATTACCGTCATCATTGGCGTAAAAACACATCTCATTTATAATCCCGCTTTACGCCGGGTATGCCGGTGAAGCGCCGTGAACAGGCTTTATACGCCCGCACCGTCATAATGAATATGAGAGGTTAAGGTTACCATGGTTCTGGATCATCCCGCCGCCAAAGCAATGAAAGCCAAATTCAGTAATTTGCCGCTGAAAGGCGTGGAGTTTCACGGACAGGTGCAGATCGCTGTTCCACGGGAAAATTTGACCGAAGTAATCCGCTTTCTGCGTGATGAGCCGGGCCTGGGCTATGACATGCTTTGCGATATCACTTGTGTCGATTATCTGAACTATCCCGGATGGGATAAGCCGCGGTTCGGCATGGTTTATAACCTGATCAGCGTCGGCGTCGGCGCCCCGCGTTTAATTCTTCGCGTGTTCATGAATGAAGACGGCCTGGAAGTGGATTCGCTTGTTCCGCTTTATGCCGGGGCGGAATGGATGGAACGTGAAGTATGGGACATGTTCGGAGTTAAGTTTATCGGTCATCCCGATCTGCGGCGCGTTTTAACATGGGAAGGGTTCAAACCCCACGCATTGCGCAAGGATTACCCGGTGACCGGGCTGGGTGAACGGGAGAATTACCCGGTTCTGACGCGGGATTCCACCTGACCGTATCACTCCGTGCGGGGTGCTACAACAAAATCACCTCTGCGGCGTTAGTCTGACATGACAGCGATTCCATCCGTCGCGGCCGGTGCGAATACATCCGGTCCGCCCGTCGGTAAAAAAGAAACGACAGACCACAAGCCCGGCGGTTTCGCCCGGGCCATCGGCATATTCAGCCGGCCCGGCGTCGCCTTCTGGTGCACGTTCGGTCTGATTCTTGTCTTGGGCGGCTTTTTGCGATTTTGGCGGCTGGGCTTTCAATCATTCTGGTGTGATGAAACCGCTACCACCATCCGCATAAGCGGCAGCTTTCAATTTATTTTCAAGATGTTGCAGGGGCAGGGCTTCCCGCCCGGATGGTACATACTGCTCTGGAGCTGGGTGCATTTTCTGCACGGGGTTTGCCACGTCGCCTGGGGGCGGATATTCACCGCGTCGGTGCTTCGGTTCCCCGGCGCGTTGCTCGGCTGGCTGAATGTGCCCGCGGCTTATTTTCTGGCACGGCAGTTTGCCGGCCGACGCACGTCGTTGCTGATCATGCTGCTGGTGGCGATCAACCCGTTTTTCGTGTACTACAGCCGCGACCTGAAAATGTACAGCGCCTTTTATCTTTTTGTGACGCTGAATATGGCCCTGTTTCTTAGATGGCAGGGCGGCCGGCATTTTCCCTGGGGCGTCTTGTATATTTTAAGCCTGATGGCGATGGTGGGGCTGGATTTCATGGGGCTTTTCCTCCTGCCGATTCAGTTGTCATGGCTCCTTTTCAAACGCCGCTTCCGCGCATGGGATATTCCCATCTGGTTGCTGGCGGCCGGCGGGGCGGGGTATTTCACGGCGTGGTGGTATACCCGCAAAACCGGCTGGTTTCAGGGCATGCTGTACCATCATACCGCGGGGAATCTGCAATGGGTCAGCTGGTTTAACGGCATGAATTACAAGGCTGTGCTTGGATTGCCGACCGTTGATTTGCTGGGTTTTTTATGGCCCTCATCCATGCCTACGCCGCGCATGATCAGCTGGTTTGAGCTTGGCCCGCTTTACTCTCAACATTTGGCGACGCGGACCGTGCCGTTGATATCGCAAATTGAATTTGTCGCCGCCTGGGCATTATTCGGCGTCTTAATCCTGGGGCTTGTGCCGTGGCGGCGATTAACCAGGGCCGGCCGGGAAAAATTGAAGCTGGAAGCTGCGGAACGGGCCGCCGCCCGCGGCGCCGGTCGCTGGTGGCATGTCATGCTCTGGCTGGCCTTGCCCATGATCTATTTCGGCTTGGCGTCGCTTCCGGCCAAGGATCCATGGTCATTGTTTCCGCATTTTGTTTTCTGGCTGCCGCGGTACATGGGTTTTCTGGCGATAGCCTGGGTGTTATGGCTGGGAGCGGCTTTGGCGCGGCTGCCGTTGAAATATTTTCGCTGGTCGGTCATTGCGGTCGCGGTGCTGCTGATGACCGCTTCATCTCTTACGAACACATTGATATGCCGCAGTGAGCCGTGGCGATTCGTCAACCAGGTGGCGGTGAAATATTTCAATCCCAAGGCGCCCGGGGATATGTTTATCGCCTACTCGAAAACCAACCACTCCTTTGATGACCCGGCGATCTCCTTTTTGCAGTTGCGACACGTGCGTATATTGCCCAGCGGCAATGTATGGGGCCTTAATCCGCGGCAGTACGCGGATTTTCCGCCTTATACCCTGTTGAATGACTGGTCAATCGCCTGGCTGAAGACAATCAACACCGTGCGGCGCAATCCGCAAATTCGGACGCTTGTTCTGGCGGATCGCTTTGGTGATGTGCGCCGCGGGCGGCTTTCGACGGCCGCGATCAGCCGAAGGTTGGGGCGGGGCTGGAAATTAGCGGCGATCAAGCGATTCCGATGGTATTTCCAGTGGCGGTACTACTTTTTTTCCCCGTGGCGGGTGCGCGTCTGGCAGCGCGTCAGTCTCCGGCCTGTGAAGAACGGACAAACGGCTTTGCGCAAGGGGCAATCCGGATAGCCCGCGGCGGATCGGCGCCATTTCCGGGACAATGTGTTTCCGCGTTTCGGATGAATGGTTGATGCGGCGATTGAGGGGGAATTTTCGCCTGCCATTTAATTTTTTTTACTTATCCCTTATCTTTCCCCTCTTTGAAGTCAAGGAGCTTTTACAATATGAAAATTCACGAATATCAGGCCCGCGACCTGTTGTCCAGGGCGGGAATCGCCGTGCCGCCGGCGCGTGTTGTGCAAACCGCCGCGGAGGCCCGGCAGGCTTTTATTGAAAATGGCCTTGCGCGCCAGGTGGTCAAAGCCCAGGTATTTGCCGGGGGGCGGGGAAAAGCCGGGTTTGTAAAACTCGTGGACAGTGCCGATGAAGCCTTCAAGGCTGCGGAATTCATGCTGGGAAATCGGATGGTCAGCCCGCAAACCGGCCCGGACGGCATTGCCGTGCACAGGCTGCTGATTGCCGGCGCCGTGGATATTGCCCATGAATATTACCTGGGATTGGTATTGGACCGGGCGCGGGCCACGGCCAGCGTCATCGCCTCGGCGCAGGGAGGGGTGGAAATTGAAACCGTCGCCCATGAGCATCCGGAAGCGATTATCAAGGAGCCGTTGCATCCGGCCCTGGGGCTTCAACCGTATCAGGCCAGAAATACGGCCGTTGCACTGGGCTTTTCCGGCAAACAGGGGCAGCTGTTTGCCGATATGCTGCTTAAACTTTCCGCTTTTTTTGTAAGATATGATTGTTCAATCGCGGAAATTAATCCGCTGGTGATAACCAGGGATGGCCGGCTGTTGGCGATTGACGCCAAGGTTAATTTTGACGACAACGCGCTGTTCCGCCATCCGGACATTTTAGCGCTGAAAGATGATGCGGAAACCGATCCGCTGGAAATCCGTGCGGCGGAGGCGAATCTCAACTATATCAAACTTGACGGCGATATCGCCTGCCTGGTAAATGGCGCCGGCCTGGCGATGGCGACAATGGATGTGATTCAACTGCACGGCGGATCACCGGCCAATTTTCTTGATGTCGGCGGCGGCGTAAAGGCGGAAGGCGCCGTGGAGGCGTTCCGCATTCTTCTGGCGGATAAGAAAGTCAAAGGCGTGCTGGTCAATATTTTCGGCGGAATTGCCCGGTGTGATCTTATTGCCGAGGCCCTCATACAGGCGGGGAACGAAGTCGGATTCACGGTTCCGGTTGTGGTACGGCTGGAGGGAACAAATGTGCAACAGGCGCGGGACATTCTGGCGGGGGCGAAAAAGTCGCTCCCGACCCTGCAGACCGCGACCGACCTTAACGATGCGGCCCAAAAAATCGTGGCCGCTACGCGGAGTAAATAATATATCGCCGGCGATTGATCCGCCGCCTTTTCGGAGATTAAACCAATGTCGATTCTTGTTGATAAAAATACCCGTGTCATCTGTCAGGGAATAACCGGCGGCGGCGGGGGGGCATTCCACACCAAAGGGTGCCTGGATTACGGTACAAAAATGGTCGGCGGAACCAGCCCGGGCAAAGGCGGAACCAAGGACGCCAATGGATTACCGATTTTTAATACCGTTGACCAGGCGGTTCGTGCGACCGGTGCGGATGCCACGATGATTTTTGTCCCGCCGCCGTTCGCCGCGGACGCAATTTGCGAAGCCGCGGCGGCGGGAATCAAGCTGATTGTCGCGATTACCGAAGGTATTCCGGTGCTGGATATGGTACGCGCTAAAAAATTCCTGGCGGATTTCGGCGATTCCGTCCGCCTTATCGGTCCCAACTGTCCGGGTGTGATAACACCGGGCGAATGTAAAATCGGCATCATGCCCGGCTACATTCATCAGGCGGCGGAGTCCGGAAAAAAGGCCGTCGGTATTGTCAGCCGGTCGGGCACGCTTACGTATGAAGCCGTCTGGCAGACCACGCAACTCGGATGGGCGCAGAGCTCATGCGTGGGTATCGGCGGCGATCCGGTAAAAGGGATGGATTTCATTGACGTGATCACGCTTTTTCAGAAAGATAATGCCACCGACGCCATCGTCATGATTGGAGAAATCGGCGGATCGGCGGAGGAACAGGCGGCGGCATTCATTCAGGCGAATGTCACCAAACCGGTTATCGGGTTTATCGCCGGTCGAACCGCGCCTCCCGGCAAACGCATGGGCCATGCCGGTGCTATTATAAGTGGTGGCCAAGGCACGGCGCAAAGTAAGATTGCCGCCATGAAAAATGCCGGAATTCATGTGTGTGATTCGCCCGCGGACATCGGCCGTACACTCCGGCAGGCCACAACGGGGTAAACCCATGGACGGACCGCAGATTAAAGCATTGGCCCACCGGCTCAATCAATTGCTGTTCAATCAGCTTGTAGGCCGAATTGACGTTCCAGCCGACCGGTGGCAAGCCAACGTTCTTTTGAAGCATTGCGCCGGTCAGCATGTGCGGCGGGTCTATTCCCACGGGCGGTGGCTGCTTTGGAACTTCAGTCATGGCATAAGCTGGGCCTGTTATCCGCTGCGCCGGTGGCGCTGGTCCATTGATTTTCCCGAGTCGGATTCCGGTTCCGGCCCGTCATTGCTTAGATCCGTCGGAATCGGCGGCGCGCCGCCGGCTTCCTTGTCGGCAATGGTGGTGCCCCCATCCGTGTCGCCTTTGCTCCTTATTCCCGGCCGCAGACCGCTGCTGCGCATGACCCTGACGGACGGCCGTCGGATATGCCTTTCCGGCAGGCCGCTTTTCCTGATTATGCTCACGGAAGGGTTGTGGCGGCATCCGGAGCTCAGCTCGCTTGGACCGGACCTGCTGGCGGATCAATTTTCAAAAACCCAATGGGTCTATCGCCTGCGCCATGAAAGCGGCAAAACCGTCTCCCAGGCCCTGCTTGAACAAAACGTGGCCGCCGGTATCGGCAACCAGTCCAAGTGTGAAATCCTGTTTGCCGCGGGTATCAGTCCGTCCACACACATGACGACCCTGACACGCGAAGACCTGGATCATCTGGCGGACGTTGCCGTGGAATTGTTGATGGCGCAATTTCGTTCCGCTCTCTCGCCGATTTCCGCGCCCCCGGTGCCGCGCCGCGTGTTTGACCGCGCCGGCGAGCCGTGCGATATCTGTTCCACTCCCATTGCCGTGGACCGCAGCGGTTGTGATAACCGCTGGTCATGGTATTGCCCGAATTGCCAGCCGGCGCGGGAAGAACCGATGCTGTTTAATCCGGAAGAAACCCGGCTCGCGGAGACGGATCCGGTCCGGCAAAAAAGCTGATCGATTTTCCGCCCGTGCACCGCCGCATTTCCACCGGGATTCCCCAAAACACCCACTTGCAGGTTTTTAATTATGCGTTAGGCTTCTGCCTGAGGCGGCCGCGTCCGGCGCCGGCTGAAACCTCCGCCGCATTAACCGGCACGCGGCGCTTTTAAGGAGCGGCGATGACCTTGACCTGGCACGGAGTTATTCCGGCCGTCACCACGCAGTTTAAGTCGGACCAATCCCTGGATGTTTCCGCAACACTGACCCATATTGATGCCTTGCTTGCCGGCGGCGTTCATGGTTTGGTCATGCTGGGAACGGTGGGTGAAAACTGTTCACTTGAGAACACTGAAAAAGCCGAGCTTCTTGCCCGTACGGTAAGGCATGTCGGCGGCCGTGCGCCGGTCATTTCCGGCGTTGCGGAATACACCACGGCGCAGGCGTGCCGCGCGGCGAAAATGGCCGCTGATGCCGGCGTTGACGGCCTGATGGTGCTGCCCGCGATGGTCTATAAAAGTGACCACCGGGAAACCATGGCGCATTTTCGCTCCGTTGCGGCCGCCACGGATCGTCCGATTCTGGTTTATAACAACCCGGTCACATACGGCGTGGACATACGGCCGGAAGCGTTTATGGAGCTTGCGGACCTCGCCACGGTGGAGGCAATTAAGGAATCATCGGAGAATCCGCGCCGCATTACGGACATTTACAATACATGCGGAACGCGCTTCAAGCTGCTTTGCGGAGTGGATGATCTGGTGCTGGAAAGCCATGCGCTGGGCGCGTGCGGTTGGATTTCCGGGCTGGTGAATGCGTTCCCCAGGGAATCCTGCTATTTCTGGAAATTACTGGAAAGCGGCGAATTGCGCAAAGCCCGGGATATTTATCGCTGGTACACCCCGCTCCTGCATCTGGATACGCATGTCAAACTTGTGCAATATATCAAGCTTGTGTCCGCGGAATGCGGCTACGGAACGGAAATGGTGCGATTGCCGCGCATGCCTTTGGTGGGGGAGGAACGCGGCCGGATTATCGACTTGGTGCGGCGGGCGATAGCCGACCGACCGCAGCTGCCGCATGCCTGAGTTTATCGCTGTGAGGAGCCGTGTATGAGCGTGGCCGCCGGCCGGGATGAATGGTTGCGATTTCAGAAGGATTTTACCGCCGATGAACTGCGTCATCGGCGTTTGCGACTGATGCGCTCGCTGGCCACCGGATGCGCCTTTATGGCGGGGGCGGGCGCGGTGCGCGGGTTTGATCCGTTCCGTCAGGATAATGACTTTTACTATCTTACCGGGGTGGAAGTTCCGCACGCTTATCTGCTGCTGGATAACGCCGCCGAAACATCCACGCTTTTTTTGCCGCCGCGGGATGCGGCACACGAAAAATCCGACGGCCCGGAACTTTCCTGTGAAGACGGCGATTTTGTCCGGCGGCATACCGGCATTGAAAGTGTCCGCCCCCTTGCGGACCTGCCCCAGGCCCTCGCGGCGCCGGCGGTTCTGTACACGGCCCGGGCATATCCGGAGGGGTATCGCCAATGCCAGGATACGCTCCGCATCTGGCGACGGTTTTCCATGGCGGATCCAATGTCCGGCGACTTTATGCCGCAGGCCCATGTTATCAAACAACTCGCGAGCCTGAATCCGCGGGCGGAATTTCGTGATCTTTCACCGGTGATCGAATTGCACCGCCTTACCAAAAGCCCCGCTGAGCTGGCCCTGATGCGCCGCAGTTCGCATCTTACCGCGTTGGCCTGCAAACAGGCGATCATGAACACCCGTCCCGGAATGTATGAATTTCAGCTGGCCGCGGTGGCCGACTTCATTTTCGGCATCAACGGCGCACAGGGGGCGGGATATCGACCGATTATCGCCGCCGGCGCCAACATCTGGATGATGCATTATTGGCGAAACAACGCCCAGTTGCGCGACGGCGACCTGGTTATCTTTGATTACGCGCCTGACCTGAACAACTATACATCGGATATCGGTCGGATGTGGCCGGTAAACGGCCGCTATTCATCCGTTCAACGCGAACTTTACGGGTTTGTTTTGCGCTACCACGGCGTCCTGCTTTCGCTTATTCGCGCCGGCCGCACCAGCCGGGAAATTCTGTCCTCTGCCGCGGAACAAATGCAGCCTGTCGTAGACACATGGCCGTGGAGCAAGCCCGCTTACCGCAATGCCGCACTGAAGTTGCTGGAGTCGCCGCGGCCCCTTTCCCATGGTGTCGGCATGGCCGTGCATGAGTCCGGCAGTTATACCGCCCGCCCGTTGGAGCCCGGCCTGGTGTTTGCGGTAGATCCGGAACTGCTTGTTCCGGAGGAGCAGCTTTATATTCGTGTTGAAGATACGGTCGCTGTGCATGAAAATGGCTGCGAAAACCTTACCGCCGGTTGTCCGCGTGAAATGGATGAAGTCGAAAAATTAATCGGTGCGGCACGGCTTTTGGAGGTGGTTGGCCCGGTGATGCCGAACCCCGGCAGGTAAAGCGCCGTTGGCGCCGGGCAGTGACAGGGGGGTATAACGCGGAATGGCGACCGGCAGGCGATTGCGGATGCAGGATGGATACCATGCGTGAAATTCAAGTCATTGACACCCATACCGGCGGTGAACCGACACGGGTGATCATCGCCGGCGGGCCGCAACTTGGAGGCGGACCGCTGGAGGCACAGCGAAAGGTTTTTGCCGCCAATTTTGACGATGTTCGCAGTGCGGTGGTCAATGAGCCGCGCGGTTCGGATGTGATGGTGGCGGCATTGCTGACTGAACCGGTCGATTCAACATCCATCGCCGGGGTTATTTTTTTTAATAATATCGGCTATCTGGGAATGTGCGGTCATGGCACGATAGGTGTGGCCGTCGCGTTGGGCAGCCTGGGCAGAATCCAGGCTGGAAAATATAAAATCGATACACCGGTCGGCGGCGTTGAGTTTGACTATGACGGAAAAAACCGCGTACGCCTGGAAAATGTTCCGGCCTACCGCTACGCCGCAGGCATCAAACTCAACGTGCCCGGAATAGGGGATGTGACGGGTGACGTGGCCTGGGGCGGCAACTGGTTTTTCCTGGTGGATTGGCCGGAGGAAAATTATTCATTGGCCAATGTGCCGGCGCTTATGGATGTTTGCCGGCGCATTCGCATGGCCCTGGGAAAGGCCGGAATCACCGGTCATCAACACGCGGAAATTGACCATGTGGAACTTTTCGGCCGTCCCTTTAATGCGGCCAACAACAGTCGCAATTTTGTTTTGTGTCCGGGCTATGCGTATGACCGCTCGCCATGCGGCACGGGCACCAGCGCAAAGCTGGCCTGCCTTCTGGCGGATGGAAAAATCCAGCCTGGTGAAATCTGGCGGCAGGAAAGCATATTGGGCAGCCTGTTTGAAGGTTCCGTGACCGTTCGCGACGGCCGGATTATTCCATCCATTTCCGGTACCGCGTATGTAACGGGAAAAGCCACGCTCCTGCTGGATCCGGCGGACCCATTTGTCATGGGAATCCGCACATGAGCATCTCATCCGGCAGAGTCATCGTGGTGGGGGCGGGCATAGTGGGGGCGGCATGCGCCTGGTATTTAATGCGCGATGGTCATCAGGTAACCATTGTGGATCGGGCCGGTGTGGGCTGTGGCGCCACCGCGGCCGGTATGGGGCACATTGTGGTGATGGATGATTCGCCCGCGCAAATGGCCCTCACCCGCTATTCGCGGCAACTGTGGAACGATATGGCCCCGCAATTGCCCGCCTCGGCGGAATTTGTTCCCAGCGGTACATTATGGATTGCCGATGATGCCGAAGAAATGGCCGCGGCGGAAAAAAAGGCGGCGCTTTACAAAAGTTGCGACGTGGACGCGGTGGTTCTGTCGCCGGCGGAACTGTACGCGCGGGAAGCAAATTTGCGCCCCGGCCTGGCCGGAGCGCTTCTTGTCCCGGCGGACAGCGTCATTTATTCCCCTTGTGCCGCCGCCTGGCTGGTGAACGATGTCTGCTCACAGGGCGGCATCCTGATAAAAAACGCCGAGGTGAAAGCCGTCCGTGATGATTGCGTTGAGTTGCGGGATGGCCGGGTGCTGCAGACGGATATTTCAGTCATTGCCTCCGGAACCTCCCTGGCGGAGTTGCTGCCGCAATTTCCCGTCCGCGCACGCAAGGGGCACCTTGTAATTACGGATCGTGCGCCGGCTTTCGTCCGGCATCAATTGGTTGAGCTTGGATATCTTAAAAGCGCGCACGCAACGGAGGCGGACTCCGTGGCGTTTAACGTCCAGCCGCGTGCCACCGGTCAGTTGTTAATCGGTTCATCGCGGCAATATCAGATGCAGTCCGCACAGGTGGATCATGGGATTCTGCAGGCCATGTTGAACCGGGCCTTTTACTTTATGCCGTCGCTGAAGGAACTTGGAGCTGTTCGCGCCTGGGCGGGGTTTCGCGCCGCTTCCCCGGATCATTTGCCGATCCTTGGCCCGGTGGCGGGAATGGCCGGTGTGTATGTGGCCGGCGGGCATGAAGGGCTGGGCATTACCACCAGCTTGGCCGGCGGCCGTCTGATTGCCGATATGCTTGCCGGCAGAACCAGTGCGATTGACCCGGCGCCTTATCTGCCGGCACGATTCGCCGCGGGTTCCGGCCGCGAAAGGTGGCATCATGGCTGAAAAAATAAGCCTTTTGGTAAATGGCGGAAAAATTACCGCCGACGCCGGCGTTTCTCTGGCTGCCGCGCTAATGAACGCCGGTTTTGTCCGGTTCGGTACGTCTGTGATGGCAGAACCGCGGGGGCCGTTGTGCGGCATGGGCATTTGCATGGCTTGCAGAGTTCAGGTCAATGGTCAACGCGGCATCCGCAGTTGTCAGACGCCTGTCCGGGAAGGCATGGAGGTAGTGCTGGATGCCTGAACCCTCCACACCGGTTGAATCCTGTGATGTGCTGGTCGCCGGCGGCGGACCGGCCGGTATTGCCGCCGCATGCACGGCCGCGGCATCCGGAGCGGCCGTAATATTGGTGGATGATAATTCGGCGCCGGGCGGGCAAATTTGGCGGTCCCGGCGGAAGCACCCGCAAAAAGGGCTTGCCGGAGACTGGCTTGCAAAATTTTCCGCCGTCACGGTGCGGCGGTTGTTCGGTCATCGGGTAGTGGCGGCGCCCCAGCCGCGGCTTCTGTTGGTTGAAGGTCCGGATGGGGCGGTTTTCATCCGCTGTGGAAAGCTGATTCTGGCCACCGGCGCTCGCGAACTGTTCCTGCCGTTTCCCGGCTGGACGCTGCCGAATGTCGTCGGCGCCGGCGCTATCCAGGCACTTACGAAAAGCGGGCTGGATGTGCGCGGCAAACGCGTTATCCTGGCAGGTTCCGGACCGCTTCTGCCGGCCGTTGCCGCCCATCTGAAACACGCCGGTGCCGATGTTGCGTTTATTGCGGAGCAGGCATCCGCCGCAAAGCTGTTAAGATTTGGGTTCGGCCTTTTGGGTCGGTCCGGCAAATTGCGACAGGCCTTCACCCTGTGGCGGCGCATCCGTCCATGGCGTATCACGCCGGGAAGTTGGCCGGTTTGCGTGGAAAAATCGGAGTCAGGGCTGAAGGTCGTCATCCAATCCGGTGTTGCGCGGCATACGCTGTATGCGGATTATCTGGCCTGCGGATTCGGCCTTGTTCCCAACAATGAGCTGGCAATTCTGGTCGGCTGCGCGGTTGGTTCAGGCGGGTTTGTGCAGGTAAATCACGAAAACGCCGCCAGTGTTGACTGGGTATATGCCGTCGGCGAACTCACCGGCATCGGCGGTGTGGAAAAAGGCGTTGTGGAAGGACAAATTGCCGGTTCGGCCGCAACAAAACAGGCGGTGGATCGCGTGCTGCTCCGGCAGCGCGCCGCTGCGGTCAAATTCGCGGCCGCGCTGGCGGATACCTTTGCCCTTCGCGCGGAAGTTCGCAATCTGGCCGATGCGCAAACGGTGATCTGCCGATGTGAAGATGTCCGGCTCGCAGCGCTTTCCGGATTGCAGGATGCCCGTGAATTGAAATTACAAACCCGCTGCGGCATGGGGCCTTGCCAGGCCAGAATTTGCGGACCGATCCTGCAATTGTTGGGTCTGCCGGGGCAGCCGTCCGTCCGACCGCCGATTCAGCCCTGCCGGTTGAAAACGCTTGCCGCACAGATTAAGGAATAACACCGCCGGTCCATGGTGACCGGCGCGTTGCTCCCCCGACGGTCAAATTTGAAAGTCCGGCGGTTGCTCCTGCACGAATTCCTTCGGCGGCCGATTGCGATATTGCAATTCCGGATGCTTCACGCTTACGCGCGTATTGGCGGGCACCGTCTGGGTGACAAATACGTTTCCGTTAATGGTCGCACCGCGTCCGATTACCGTATCGCCGCCCAGAATGCTGGCGTTCGGATACACCATGACATCATCCTGCAGCGTAGGATGGCGCTTGGAACCGCGCAAGGACTGCCCGCCACGTGTGGAAAGCGCGCCCAAGGTGACACCCTGGTAAATCTTGACATTTTTTCCGATATGCGTCGTCTCGCCTATCACCACGCCCGTGCCATGGTCAATAAAAAAGTAATCGCTGATTTCCGCTCCCGGGTGTATGTCAATTCCGGTCAGGCTGTGGGCATATTCGCTCATGATTCGCGGCACCAGCGGCACGGCCAGTCGATGCAGTTCGTGGGCGATGCGGTAAATCGTAATGGCCAGATAGCCCGGATAGCAGAAAATAATCTCATCCACGCTGCCGGCCGCCGGATCACCTTCAAATGCCGCCTGGGCATCGGTTGCCAGCACCTCGCGCAACCGGGGAATGGAACCAAGAAACTCGTCGGTAATCGCCGCGGCCGTGGTATCGCAGTTCTCACAATCTCCTTTTCCGGATCGCTGGTGCTGATGGCGGATGGCCCGGCGGACCTGGTCAAACAGCATGTCACGTATGGACCCAAGCATGGAGCTGACATGAAACTGCAGGTCCCCCTGGGTCAGGTTCTGCCGGCCGAAAAAGCCCGGAAACAGAAGTTCCCGCATGGTTTTAACCAGTTGAATCACCACATCCCGATTGGGTAAAAACGTGGCGCCAATATACTGGGTCTCCGCATAGCGGCCGTAGCTGGCGATAATGTCCTGGGTCAGCTGCGTCAGGTCCTGTTTTTGGATGCTCAATTGTATTCTCCTGGAAAGCCGTTTTTGTCTCACATCTCCCGATGACATATAGTTTAGGCTGGCCGGCCCGGCAGAGCCAGCGTCGCTCCGTCGCAGCCGGTTGAAGGGACCTCCGGTGCCGCCGGGCGCAATTGCGGATGCCGGCCCGAACGCCTAATATCGTGCAGCGGAAAATGCGTGAAGGAAATCCCCACATGGCTTACGACGATCTTCAATCCTTTCTTACAACCCTGGAGCAGGCCGGTGAACTGCGCCGCATCAGTGCATGCGTGGATCCTGTGCTGGAAATTGCCGAAATCGCCGACCGTGCAAGCAAATCTCCAACCCGGGCGGGCCAATGGCCCGCGTCCGGCCCGGCGCCCTTTGGCGGCCGCAACCCCAGGCATGGCACCACCGGGGTCAATCAGGCTCTGGTATTTCAAAACGTTAAAGGCAGTGATATCCCGCTGGCCATTAACACCTTCGGTTCTTATGAGCGGTTGCACATGGCTCTGGGCTGCGACAATCTGGATGCGCTGGCCCAGCGCATTGCCGAGCTTACCCGTCCGGAGCCGCCGGTCGGTCTTATGGACAAAATCCGCAAGGGACTCGACCTGCTTAAACTGGCCGGCTACGGCCCAAAAATCCGAACCGGCGCCGCGCTGTGCCAGCAGGTGGTGCACACGGATGATGCGGATATTACCCGCCTGCCGGTGATTCAATGCTGGCCGAAGGACGGAGGAAAGTATATCACGTTTGGGCAGGTGATCACCCGGCATCCGGAATCCGGTGCGCGTAACATGGGCATGTACCGGGTGCAGGTGTTTGATAAAAAACTCACCGCGATGCATTGGCATATGCACCATGACGGAGCGCGCCATTTTCGAGCCTGGAAAAAGTTGGGCAAGCCCTGTCCGCTGGCCATAGTGCTGGGCGGGGAAAGCGTGCTGCCATATTCCGCCACCGCCCCATTGCCTCCGGGAATTGATGAGCATCTGTTCGCGGGCTTTTTGATGGGCCGCGGACTGGACCTTGTCGCCTGCAAAACAATACCGCTTGAGGTGCCGGCCAACGCTGAAATCGTCGTCGAGGGTTTTGTGGACCCGTCGCAGACCATTCTTGAAGGACCCTTCGGCGATCATACCGGCTTTTATTCCCTGGCCGACCAATATCCGGTCTTTCGCGTCACCGCGATCACGCACCGGAAAAACCCGGTTTATCCCACCACCATTGTGGGCAAACCACCGCAGGAGGATTACTACCTGGGCAAAGCCACCGAACGCCTGTTCCTGCCGCTGCTGAAAATTCTTATACCCGACGTTCTGGACTATGACTTGCCGATGTTTGGCGCGTTTCATAATTGCGCGATCATTAAAATCCGCAAGGATTATCCCTACCATGCCCGCAAGGTCATACACGCTGTTTGGGGCGCCGGCCAGATGGCCTGGACCAAAATGGTGATCGTGGTGGATGAACATGTGGATGTGCATAATCTTGACGATGTGCTGTTTCATCTGGCGGCCAATGTGGATCCGCGGCGGGACACCTTTATTGCCGAAGGGCCGCTGGATATTCTTGATCATGCCGCGCCATTCGCCGGGGCCGGCAGTAAAATGGGCATAGACGCCACGCGAAAATGGCCGGGTGAAGGACCGGTGCGCGATTGGCCGGAGGAAATCGCCATGGATGACGCCACGGTGGCGACAGTGTCGCGGCGCTGGAAAGAATACGGCTTTTAGTCCATCCCAAACAATATTAATACTCGAAATGATTTAACATATGACCAACAGTACCAACACCCCATCCACCGCGGCCGACACGCCGGTTCGCACGCGCTTTGCCCCTTCGCCAACCGGTTTTTTGCATGTCGGCGGGGCGCGCACGGCTCTTTTTAACTGGCTGTTTGCCCGCAAACACGGTGGTCAATTTGTGGTGCGGATTGAAGATACCGATCAGGTCCGCTCCACCGCCGAGTCCGCAGCCGGTATTTTAAGCGATCTGCAATGGCTGGGGCTGGACTGGGACCTTGGGCCGGTTCCCGGCGCCGGTAAAAACGAATACTTCCAAAGCATGCGACTGGATATTTACCGGCCGTATATTGACGATCTGCTAAACCGGGGGCTGGCCTATGAGGCGTGGGAAACCCCGCAGCAGCTTGCCGCCATGCGCATGGCTGCGGAAAAGGCAAAAAGGCCTTTCCGGTACCGCCAAAACATGCCCGGCCGTGCGCCCAGGGGCGATGGTCCCTGCGTGATCAGGTTCGCCATACCCTGGGAGGAAATCCGGTTTGTCGATGAAATTCTCGGTGAAATTCGCGTGGCCGGTGATGAGCACGATGATATTATTATCCGTAAATCCGATGGGTTTCCCACGTATCACTTTGCCGTCGTGGTCGACGACCACCTGATGGGAATTACCCATGTCCTGCGGGCGCAGGAACATTTAATGAATACCCCGAAGCATTTGGGCCTTTATGCCGCATTTGGCTGGCAGCCGCCGCGTCATGCCCATATGCCGCTGGTGTTCAACATGGACAACACCAAAATGTCCAAGCGGGATAAGGCCAAGGCCGCCCGCCATGCTCTGCAGCTTTATGCCCGCCAGAAAAATGACGCGGATTTTCAAAAACTGGCGGAATCTCTGCAGCCGTCCGCGGGTGTCGGTTCCATTCCCCGGGTGGATAGCCGGGCGATAGGCGATTTTGTCGCCAAAAAAAATGATGACACCGCGCTGGCTGCGGTTCTGGCCGCCTCCATCGGCGTAACTTTGCCTGAAATAGATGTGCACGATTTTCGCCGCAGCGGATATCTGGCCGATGCGCTGCTGAATTTCATCTCCCTTATCGGCTGGTCTCCCGGGGAAAATCGGGAAATTTTGTCCCGGGCGGAAATGCTGGATCTCTTTTCTCTTCAGACAATCGGCAAAACCAGCGGCCGCTTTGATCGTAAAAAACTGCAATGGATGAATGGCGAATATATCCGCCGCACAAGTGTAGATGGTCTGGTGGCCGCTGTCCGCAGCTTCCTTCAGGTTGTGGAGTATCCCTTGGCCGATGCGGATGACGTCATTCTGCGGCAGATCATCGCCATGTATCAGGAACGCATGGCCACGCTGGCGGAAATGGCCGAGAACTCACGCTTTTTTTTCACGGAACCGAAAATAGACCGCTCCGCCGGCGAAAAATTTATCGCCCGCAATGCGGGCCATGCCGCACTGGTCCAGATTCGTGATCTGCTGCTGTCCGCGGCTTTGTGGAATTCCGAGTCGCTTTCACCGATCATGGAACAGATTATTGCCTTGGGTGAAAAACGTGGAGCCGCAGCCCAGGCTTTGCGCGTCGCCGTCAGCGGGGGGGCCGTCTCGCCGCCCTTGCTGGAAACGCTGTTGCTGCTCGGCCGGGACCGGACGCTCGCACGGGTGGATCATGCTTTGGCGTTATTCAAAGCTGATCCGCCGGAACCGTCGCAATAAATCCGGAAGTTTTCGGCGGCAGTTGCCAGCGGCGATGGTGGCGGCTACGCTTTAACGACGATTTTGCTTTTTGCAGGAGTTATTCATGCTCAAGTTTTCCGGTGACCCGGCTGATGTTATTCGCAAGGCTTATCAGAACAGCCCAAACGCCAACAGCCTGGTGCCGATTGTGGTGGAACGCAGCGGGCGCGGCGAGCGATCCTATGACATCTTTTCACGCCTTTTGCGCGATCGGGTCATTTTCATGGCCGGTCCGGTGGATGATGAAATCGCCAATCTGATCATTGCTCAGCTCCTGTTTCTGTCCAATGAGGATTCCAAAACAGATATCCATTTTTACATCAACAGCCCCGGTGGCTCCGTGACGGCCGGGCTGGCCATTTATGATACCATGCAGTTTTTGCGATGCGATGTGGCCACAACCTGCGTCGGTCTTGCCGCCAGCATGGGCGCTTGGCTTCTGGCCGCCGGTCGCAAGGGCAAGCGTTTTGCCCTGCCCAACAGCCGCGTGATGATTCACCAGCCCCTCATTTCCGGTGTGATGCAGGGCACTGCGACGGATCTTTCTATTGAGGCCCGCGAAATGCTCCGTTTGCGCACACGCATGTACGAAATCATGGCCGCCCATACCGGGCAAACCGTTGATAAGGTCCATCGCGATTGCGACCGTAATCTTTGGCTGGAGGCCGACGAGGCCATCGCCTACGGCGTGGTGGATAAGAAACTGGAACGAATGCCGGATTCACCGGGCGGCCGTGGCGGCGACATGGCGCCGCCGGATGGTTCCACTGATTCCACGGATCAATAATCCGGCTTATCGCTGACTCGCAGCCTGGGGAATTTTGGCTTATGAACAAGGCATATCAGGTGCTTTATCCATTGATACACCGCCGTGCAGCCGGCTGCTATCGCGGAGTCCGGCTGCGCCTGCAATTGCTGACGCGCGGCGCCGGTACTGCGTCAATGGCTTTGTTTCTGGTCATAACCGGTTTGAGCCTGGTAACCTCCGGCTGCGCCAATTACGCACAAAACAGCCGGATTTATGACCGGAATGTAGCCCTGGAGAACCAGAATACCACGCTGAAGCGGCAATTGGCGCATGAAACGCAAACCGCTGCGGACCTTAAAAAGCAGTTGGCGTCAACCTCGCCAAGAATCGCCTCGCTGCCGGCCCGTCGGCTCAGCGAACTATTTACCGTCGCCGGCATCCGGATCACGGGTGACACGCGTTCAAGTCGGCTTGGAAACTTCCCACATTCCCGCGGATTCCGTGTTTTTATTCAACCCAAAATGGCCGGCGGAATGGTATTACCCGCCACCGGCTGGTTTCGTATACAGGCGTTTGATCTTGCCGCCCGGGCCGGGCATGAACGCATCGGCCAATGGGCCTTTTCGCCGCAGCAATCAAAAAAGGATTGGTACGGTCTTTTTGGAATTGACGCGTTTGCGTTTGACTGCCCTTGGAAATCACCGCCTCGGCATACGGCGATTACTTTTCGCATCTCCTTTACTGACTCACTGACCGGTCGAATCTTCACGGCTCAGCGGTTGATTAAAATTCATATCCATTAATTCGGAAATTCATTGCCGCGGATATTTGCCGCTTGATTTTTAATCAACCTTTGAAGAATCGCAAATCCGCGTGTTTGGGATACATATTCCGCGCGTACCGGTACGCCACATAGGGCGTTACACCGTCGCAGAAAAGTTTTTTATAAAAAAGCTGGCTGATAAGTGCGGCATCTGCCCAGCGAATTTCCCGCCGCGGGCTGATGAAAGCATCCGCACCCGTACCGCGGATAAAGGCCTTTCCAAACGCCTCATTGCCCGTCAGGCAACTCGATGAAAATACGGTTTTACCTTTTAAATCCCCGGCCAGTTCAATCACTTCATCAATATCCACATCTTCGAGCTGCAGCACAAGCTTGCGCTGCAGTCCGTGCATGGAAAGATGAATATGCCGGCTTGATGACATTCGCGCAAGTTTCAGGAAATGTCCAAGTTCCAGTTTGGTGCGGATGAATGCATACAGCGGCCTCGCCCCGATCATGCGCAAAAATTCGCCGAGAAGCCGGCCTTCGGACCAGTGTTTTTCCGTCGGTTTGCGTGAAACCGATTCAATCAGGAAAACTTTGTTGGATGGCTGAAGCCGGTGTACAGGCATGCGGTCCGTTTCGCCGTCTTGATAGGCAAAATAAGCCGTGCCATTGGCCAGAAATGTAACCCGCGCCGGAAAGAGGCGTTCCCGGTTCCACGGGGCATAAATCCGGTCGCCAATGTGCAGTATCCGTTCCGCCATATCCGGTTCCTGTCGCTCTGCGATGCCGTCATCGGCCACATGACCAATGAGCATACCTGTCCACGCAATTATATTCGGTTCCATGTGGCAACCGCGAGAGCAAGGATTCAGCGAACCGTTTCGACCTGAAAACGGCGATATTATTGGACTATACCCGTGCGAACCATATTCCGTGCGGATTGACGGCACGTTTCCCTTCACGCGGCAAGGCAAAACAGTTCCAACATCATTCGTACCCAGGGAACACCGGACATGCCAATTCATCGGCATGGACTCTGTCTTATCGGGCTTGTAAATATGGGGCGTCAACAGGCACGTATGACCCGAAAATTAATGTGGGCGCCGCCGGATCTCTGACGATACAAATGGCGTAGCCAATTTCGGCTCGTCTTGTAAATCGTTGCCCGGAATCATTTCGCAGCGGCGACGATCAGAATGAAAAACTTGGGCCATTCGTCCGCGGGGCGGCGTTTTGCGGATTGTTTCGGCCGGTCAATGCGATTGTCAGGAGCGACCATGAATGGTGTCAAGAGAGTTTCAACCGCACGCGGCTTTACGCTGATAGAATTGCTGGTGGTCATCAGCATTATCGGATTGTTGATCTCTCTGCTGCTGCCGAGTTTGAGCCAGGCACGCTCCCTGGCCAATCGCGTCGATTGCGCCAGCAATCTCCGGTCGATCGGACAGTGCCTTCATATTTATGCGGACGAGTATCAGAACCAATACCCGGTCAATAACAAATCCGCGATCTTCACTTTTGGACCGGTCGTTGCCGGGTATACCAAAACATTTCAGGCCGTTCCGGGGAGTTTTGGCGCTCTGTACTACGACGGTATCCTCCCTGATACCACCATGCTGTATTGCACACAGCCCGGCTTTTTCGGGCCGGATTTGGCCCAATACAATCTTTATCTGCCCGCTCAGGTTAAAGCCGGCGCGCCGATCAACTGGTGGGGAATCTACTATGGTTACTGCTACTGGTATCAGCAAAGCACCGGCTCTCCGTTGAATGCGATAACGCAATCAACTCCGTATGTCGCCTACACACAAATTGTCAACGACAACCCGAATACGATTTTGGCCTCTGATATTACCGCAAATCTGGCGGGAAACTGGAACTGGCCGTACAACACGCCGACATCCAATCACGTTTCCGGAAACAACGGCAAACCGGATGGCGGAAATATTTTGTATAACGACGGCTCAGTTCACTGGAAGAATATCGGTGATATGCATCTGGGCCGCAGCTGGGTTCTGAATTACTACCAGTAACAGTTCCCGATCATACGATTAAGCCGACACCACGCGGGGTTGTGATTCGAAAGGATTGCAACCCCGCGATGCTTATTGTTCAACTGTGGCGGTTCGCAGATCACAATACGAAATTAACTCAATTCCCGATTGGAGAATAAGCCGCTGAATTTCCGGGTCACATAATGTCTGAACTTCGATCAGCCTTTCCGTGCAATAATCCGATTGTAATTCGGAATCCAAGCCGGGGTGACAGCTTAACTCGGTAATTCCGGGCAGAAGCGCTTTCAGTATTGCTTTAAGGTTGTCCGGGCGGATATTTTCCGTCATTGGCTCCAAGCGTTCATTTGTCCCGAAAAAGTCGCCGCAAAAGCGAACCCGATTGTCAGCATCGCGCAGCGGCATCCCCAATTGATTCGCCAATTCGCGCACCAGTTGCTGAATCCCCGGCTTTTGGTGAACATGCTGATGGGAGTCAACATGCGTGGGATTTGCCCCGCTCAATTGCTGAAACAGGTTCAGTTGATGATCTATTTCCCGTTTTACCGACTGCATGTCATTAAGATCAGCCCGCAGATAAATCGGCTCCCAGTTGCCATTCTTCAGTTCCCATTCGCCTAAATCCAGATGCAGCCCCAGGCTGAATTCGGGGCATTTGCCCGCATCGGCACGCCACAGCTTCACGGCTTCAATCGCCGCATCTGCTCGCACCAACAGGCTGGCGCTGGTTAAAATGCCCTGTCGGCGGCATTGCACAATACCGGCATTGGTCCGCTGACTGATTCCAAAGTCGTCCGCATTGACAATTAATTGACGCCTGTTCAGACTCATACCGCTCATGCTCCAATTTGTCGCAGGACGTCGCCCAGGACTTTTTCCGCCGCGAAGTACTCTTCGGCAATGTCCCGGGCGGCCCGGCAGTTACCCGCATAATCCCGCCGAATTTCCACAATCGCCCGTTCAATATCCTCAATGTTCTGAAACCCAAAAAGTCCGCGCCCGGTGGGCAGGTGATTACTGAAGCCGGTTTCCTGATTAATCACCGGCCGGCCGGCCGCTAGGTAGCAGGCGCTGCGGTCGGAAAACCATCCGCTTTTGAGCCGGATATTCTGATCTTTGGCGACGCTGAACTCCCCGCGTGACCCGCGGATATAATCGCGATACCGGATCATGTCCCGTGAAATATGAACAGGATCCTGGAGCAGCCATCCCTTTGATTTCAACAGTCGATGTGTCGGCTCATCCGCAATGGTGGCAAGTTCAAATGAGTCCCCGGTGCGCCCCGGCACATCAAGGAATTTTAGAAATTCCCGGTCCTTTGACCAGTAATACGTCTCGCCCCGGTAAACAATATCGCGTCCCGCATTTTTCCATGTGGCGATTGTATTAAATGCCGGCCCCGCATTTTCCGGCGGGCTGTCCCAGATATCCAGCACCACGGGCTGGCGTGTCGGTCGCCAGTTGTAACGCCCGGCAGGCAGAAGACAATCGGGTTTTCCCAGATTTTCACCATACGTGAAGTGGTGCGTATGCGAATCCAGCGCCGCAATGACATCCTTGTTGCCGGCGGCAATCTGAATCTGGGATACCACCGGATCGGTCTCCAGGTACACACGCACCGGGCATCGCAAATGCTCCGTCCGCAATTCCTGCGATCCAGTTACGTTTAACATGATATCCGCGGTTTGGTAAAGGTCCGCCAATTTGTCGGCACTTTGTCCGTAGCATTTGCCGCCCTCATAATGACCGTTGAAAATCCAGCGGTCCGCCAGTCCATGGGCCGCCATAATCGCGGCAACCGTGTTAATATTTTCGTTGGCGTCCGGCGTGCAGTCCCCCAGCGACGGGCTGTAGACCCAGCGCGCTGAATCTTCTACATACCATGGATCAAATCCCAGTCGCTGCAGGCCAAGCAAAAAATGTAAAAATTGATAGGTGACCCCAGCCAACGGGTACCAGAACAGAATTCCAAATACAATTATTCGCGGGCGTTCACGCGTGCTATTCGCCACAACTGTTCTCCTGTTTTATTTCATTGGGTATTATCCACCGGATAAATCTCGCCGGATTCCCCGCAAATAGAGAGTTGGCCGGCACCTGACCGCTTACCACGGATCGGGCGCCGATAATGGCCCCATCCCCGATAGTTGTTCCAGGCAGTACACAGCAGTCAAATCCAATCCAGACGTTATTCCCGATCGTGACCGGCGAAGCCGCATGACCGCTGAATGCGTCCGGGTTGCGCGTGTCGGCAAATCGCCGCAGCATGGCGCGGCGATTGCGGCAATCCTTGGAGGCCCGGTAGCTGTCCATGATCACCACGTTCCATGAGAGCAGACAATAATCTCCAATGCTCACCCGGTTGTCACAGATCAACCAAATGCCGTTAAGCAGCGTGTAATCGCCTGTGGAAAAACAGGCCTCCGGCCCCATATCAAACATGCAGCGACCATAGGCCGAAGCATTGGTTCCCAGCCGCAGGCCATTGGCCCGCCGGCTGCGGAATAGCAGAAAACTGTAGCTGGTTTCAACATGTGCACCCGGCATGATGTCCACATTCTCGGGAATGGCGCCGCAGTGCCAATCTCCAGGTATGCTCCGCGATGTCATATCCGCTCCACCTCTCTGGCCGGATTTCCCCAAACTTGCGATTCGGCTGCAACATCGCGCGTCACCACGCTGCCCGGGCCTATCCACGCTCCACGTCCGATTCTTACTCCCTTGAGTATGGTGCAGTTCGGCCCTATCCACACATCATCTTCAATCACCACCGCCGCTCGCGCCACAGCCGGACGCACCATATGTTTTCCCGCCGGTGAGCAGGCCATTGCGTCGGCTATTCTTTCCGCCGGGGCAATGGGGTGAAAATCACTGTCCGCAATCGCCGTATTCCACCCGATAAGCACAAAACAGCCTATCACGATCGACATTTCCGCCATCAGAATCGCACCGGTTACGCAGCAGCAATCGCCGATGCGGATTTTCGCGCCGGCGCCGATTGAAAACTGCACGCCGTCCAATGTGCACTGTTTTCCAATGACCAGCGCATCCGGCAATTCCGATACAATCCGCTTGAAAGCCTGCTGACCATTCACCACCGTTCCTTCGCCCAGGTAAACAGTGTTCGGCGGCGTTCCGCCGTCCCAACTCGCGCTCATTTGTTTGTTGTGGGGGGCGCTGTGCTCCATAACGGTCCTTTAAGTCGCCTTGGTCGTGGAATATTGCAAATCGTACAACCGTCGATAAAGGCCGCCGTTCGCCAACAAATCCTCATGCCGTCCCGTTTCCGCCACCGCCCCGTGCTCCAGCACAATAATATTGTCCACATCCCGCGCTGTGCCGAGATGATGCGATATTACCACGGTCGTTCGGCCGCGCATCAGCAATCGAATGGTGGTCAGAATGTCGGCCTCTGTCTGGGCATCCAGTCCCGTTGTCGGTTCATCTAAAATCACAATCGGCGCGTTCTTTAAAAAGGCCCTCGCCAACGACAACCGCTGACGCTGCCCGCCGGACAACATGACGCCGCGCTCGCCAATGGGCGTATCAAAACCGCGCTGCATCCGGCTAATAAAGTCCCAGGCGCCGGCGGCACGTGCGGCGGCGTGCACCTGTTCCAGTGTCGCGCCAGGCAGCGAATAGGCGATGTTTTCGCGCACGCTCACGTCAAACAGAACCGGTTCCTGCGGAACAACGGTTATCTGCTCGCGGAGTGAACGCAAAGTGATGGTCTGCAGCGGTTTCTTATCCAGCAGTATGACGCCGCCCGTTGGATCATAAAACCTCATGATCAGCGATGCCAGCGTGCTTTTACCCGCTCCCGATGCGCCAACCAGCGCCACCGAACTACCGGCCGGAATGGTCAGCCCGATATTCGACAGCACCGGATGCCCCGCCTGATATGAAAAACTGACTTGCTCAAAGCGGATTTCTCCGCGTGCCGGTTCCGTGAGCGGGCGCGAACCCGGCGAATCGGCAATCCGCGCCGGACGGTCCAGAATTTTGAAAACACGGTGCGCACCCGCGACGGACCCTTGAATGGTTGAAATGGTGTAAGACAGCGTCTCCAAAGGTTTAAAAAGAAGGGCGGTGTAACCCGCCAGCAGCACCACATCACCGGGAGTAAGACGGCCGTGAATGACGCGCTCCGCAGCCAGCCATATAACGGCGGCCGTTCCCGCCGCCAGCAACAGTGCGACGCCGCTCTGCGAAGCCGTTTGCAGTACCGTTAACCGCAGGCTTGCCATGAGGCTCCTTTGGGCATCATTCGCAAAATGGCCCGCCTCGCGCTCCTCGCCGCCGAAGGCCTGCACCGCACGAATTCCCGTCAACGTCTGCTGCACCCGCGTGGAAACCATGCTTTCATGTTCGTGTACTTTCGTCGAATAATCAGTCGTGGGCTTCTCCAGCCGCCGCACCAGCACAAACAGCAGTGATCCCACCACCAGTGCGACAATCGCAACGCTCCAGTCCTGACTCACCATGATTACCGCAATTCCGATCAAAGTGACCGTTGCGGAAATTCCCGGTACCAGCCCCTCGTTAAACAGGCTTTGAACGCAATACGTATCCCATGTGACCCGGTACAGCGAATCACCCACTGTCGTACTGTCATGAAACGCCAGCTCCATTCGCTGAAGATGATCAAATACCCGGCACCGAAGCCGGAAAACCATCCGCAGTCCCGCCGATACCAGCATCCACGTGCTAAGCACGCTGATGCCGGCGGAAACCAGGCTTATAACGATCAGACCGATGCACAGCAGCGTCACAATACTCGACCGCCCCGAATCCGCGTGCACGGCGCGCAGCAGGTGCGCGGCTGCCTGCTGGAAATGCGGCATCGTTTTATGCGCTGTCACCAGGTCAATGATGAATTTCAACGGCCACGGCTGCAGGAGACCTATCAGTGATCCCATCAGCATCAAGCCCAAGCCCGAAATTGTTGCCGTCAGTTCCTCCGCCATGCACAGCCGCAGCATGCGTGCACCGGTCGCCATCGCGCCGCCACGCGGCGGAGTTGATCCTTCCGCTTCCGATGTGGTGTTCATCGGTTGCTCCTGACTTCGCATTCCCCATCACGATGGCATCCGACAAAAAGGAAAATTGTGGCCAGGGCTCCGCCGGCGTCCATGCTCGCCCGAAGCATCATGACAACCCCTGTCGCCAGCATCGGTATGGCGCCGGGCCAGCTCTTGGCATACAGATCAAACACGCCCAGCACCACCAGCATGGTCACCACCACCAGGTAAATCCGCGGAAACACCGGCCATGTCCTCAGGCGCACCAGCTGCTTGCCCCCGCCATGTTCTTCGATGGCCAGCCGAAGTCGTATGGAGCCGAAAACGCCGCTCCGCAATGAAAGGTCCCAACGGTCAAAATCACCGCCGCGCTGCACGCACAGGCCCTCGGATTTTAAACTGGCTTCCAGTTCCATCAAGCGGTCGTCCGCACTCCGCCACTTCTCGGACCAAATCGCAAACTCACGCGGTATCGGAATGTCCAGGCCGCAGGGGAATCGCATACGCCACGGATTCAGCCCGCGGGAAAGCCGGCCGGTCAGCCTTGCGACAGGCTGAATCAAATAACACCACATTGTCAGCAACCGCAGCTTGAACATTTCACCCCGGCTGCGCGGAATTTCACTGAACGGGCTGTACATCGCTCCGATGACCGCCTGGGTAAGGGTGGCGCCCGCCGCCGCCGCCAGCATCAACCCCAAAAATATCGGGTGCCAATAAAACCCCACCATGAACATAATGCTTAACGCCAACACCGCCAGATACCATTCGGGCATCATCGCCAGCGACATAAGAACGCCCGGATTACCGTGATATACGGATTGAAACAGGGCGCTTCCCCATGACCCATGATAAATCCGCCGCCGTCCCCAGTTCAGAAATTGCCAAATACCCCGACCGTAAAGTCGTCCCTGCCAGGCAATGTGGCCCATGGCATTGTATTTTTCAGGCCATTTACGCTCCAGCATGGCTTCGGCTTTTCCATAATTCAACTGCTGCCGCCAATACGCACGGATGGAATTGCGCCGCTTGTGCCACACCACAGCCCCGGGGCTGAATCCCAGCTTTCCGCCCCGCGATTGCAGCCGCCAGCAGGCATCCACATCGTCGCCGGCGATTCGAAACGTCTCATCAAATCCGCCTGAGGCCCGCAGCGCCCGCACCAGAAACGCCATATTGCATCCCGGAATGTGCTCCGCCTCCGTATCGCTCAGCAGAACATGCAGCGGACCGCCGGGGGAATGAGCCACTGCGTCCGCAGCGGCGCCGTCGCCTGCCGGTGCTATGTTCGGCCCGCCGACACCCACATATTTTCCCGTCCGGAATGTCTCAACCAAAAAATGCAGCCAGTAGGGCTCCGGCGACGCATCGTCATCCAGATAGGCAATGATGTCGCCTTGTGCCGCGGCCAATCCTGTATTTCTCGCATGGCTTAGCCCGCGATTAACGGTCTGAATCAGCTTGAACGGATATTCCGCGGCAATCCGTGCAACTGAATTTTGCGACCCGTCATCCACGACAATGACTTCAAAATTCGGATACCGCAGCTTTTTTACGCCGTCCAGGCAGAACCGGATTGTCCGCGAGCCGTTATACGTGCAAATCGCCAAAGTGATCCGCGGCCATTTCATTTCCGGACCGAACGGAATGTTCTGAAACGCCTCGGCCGTCACCGGTAGCGCCGGTTTAGGCTCGCGATCGCGCGTGGTCAGGCCGAATGCCCATCCATGAATCTCGTCTCCCCCGCGAAACCATTCATCCGTCCATGAAAATATAAATGCCCCCGCGCAGGCGCCGCGAAATATCACCCGAATTTGCCATGCCAGCACGGCCGCCTGTTCGTGCTCGCCTTTGCTGATGGAATCAAGGCCGATCTCCGCCAGAAGCAGCGGCTTATCGCCGGCTATGTTGTGCAGCCGGCTGATATAGCGTGACAGCTTGTCACGCGATTCCAGGTACACGTTAAATCCCAGAAAATCCAGGAACGGCAGAAATAAATATTCCGTCGTCGGATAATTCACGTACGTGACCAAAGTCGCCGGGTCTTCCTGCCGAACCGTCAGGTAAAGCTTCCGCAGAAACCGTTCCACCCGCCGATGTCCATACCACCGGACGATGGTTGACGGAATCTCATTGCCGATTGCAAATCCCATCACCGCCGGATGGCCCGCACACGCCCGCACTCCCGATCTGACTTTTTCTATAATTCTCCGGCGCGTTTCCGGCATATCCAGAAATGCAAGATGTTCCTCCCACGGTAATCCAACCAGCACGTACAACTTGTACTGTTGCGCGATGTCCAGCAGCCATCGCGGTGGAACGGTATACAAGCGGACCGCATTAATCCCTCTGGATGACATCAGCGAAAAATCCCGCTGTACCTCCGTTGGAGTGTGATAGTCACTCCCATCTACCTCCGGTCGAAACGGTCCATAGGTTACGCCGCGAACAAGAAACAGATCATCGCCACAATAAAAAAACTTGCCCTTCGTGCGAATTCTCGGCATTTTTTGGCGTTCTGATCCTACATCGGTATTCGACGCCGGAGAAATTTCGCAGACCTGTATCATTTCATTGCTCTCAAAGTCCGTACGATGGCCGGAAAAGAATTGCCATTAACCCGTCCGGTGGCAGGCCGTTTAAGTTCTGATTATCGCGCCGACATCGTGTTTTCAACCCAATTGCGGTCTGGTGGATTTCGTCGGCGGATTTAGCAGATCCCCACCGATCTGCCAGACTGCCGTTAGAATGCAGATGGCATACAGACACCAGTAAAGCCATCCGGGTAAGACCGTATTGATACATAAGCCACCCAACAGGGAAATCAGCCAACCCGCAACGTTCCATTCTACTACACACAGTGCCAGCGGGAAAATGGCCATCGTTCCTATGGCTCCCGGCGAACATAAAGCTGCAATTACCGCAATATTTCCCCACAGCCTTGAGTGCGGTTTTCCGGATAGCAAATAATTAATCGAAAAAACCGTAAGAGCTGCCAGCAGAAAGCCCAGTGTCCAGGCATGTCCCTGAACAATCCGCCCCAGAATAAGCGGGTGGAACAAATAAAGGCAAAGCCACCACGGACTTGCGGATCGCTGGTGCAACAGTACGGCGATAACCACCGCGCAGGTCATGCTTAAAATGCCCGCAATGATGTCGGCCGGCGCCGGATGCGCCATCACCGCTGCCAAACCGCATGCGGCGCCGGCGATTAAAAGCAGCGCCAGGCTCGCCGCAGCCTTCATGCGAATCGCATCGCCCGGCGTTGAAAGCAAAAGCCACGCTATGAGCGTCAAGCCGCAAAACAACCCCGGTGTCATAAATAGACCGATTCCCTGATTGCCCATCTTAATGGTGGCTGCAGCCATCAAGATGACGGCTGGAACCAGAATCATCCAAAGCACCAGCCGCAAAATGGGTCTCGCACGGGGTCCGTCAGTTGGTGGACCGATGGTTGTCAAGGTTTCTCCGCAAACGCCAATTTCACTTCGTAAGACCAATTCGTACGTCCGGCCGGATATTACCGGATTGCTGCGTCAACAGGCGGTAAACGGTTTGGAAATGCGAAGCTCGGCGGCTGCAAGGTTGCATTTTTTAATTGCTGAAATTGCGCACGGCGCCTTTCAACCTTGTGCGACAGCCGCATTGCCCGAGTGGTTCGGCGTGCCGTGTCCGCCGTGCGAACCGTGCGCTGCATGTGAGTTATGCGATCCATGGGCCTTGGGCGCCAGGATCAAAATCATCCGCTTTCCTTCCAGTTTCGGTTCACGCTCCACTTTGGATACCGCATCCAGTTGCGTCTTAAAATGGTCCAGTATCTGCCGGCCCAGTGAAACGTGCGCCATCTCCCTGCCGCGGAACATCAGGTTGAACTGAACTTTATGGCCGGCGTCAAGAAATTTGCGTGCCTTGTTTAGCGTTGTTGTCTGATCATGTACATCAATTTTTACGCTCTTGATCCGCAATTCCTTAAGCTGCTGGACATGCGAACCGGAGTGGGATTTCTGTTCCTTCTTGCGCTGTTTGTATTTCCATTTGCCGTAATCCATGATCCGGCATACGGGCGGACGCTCCATCGGCGACACTTCCACCAGGTCCAGTCCAGCCTCGCGCGAAAGACGCAGCGCTTCCATGATGGGCACTACACCCACTTGCTCGTTGACTTCGTTAATTAACCGAACCGGAGAAATGCGAATCTGTTCGTTGCAACGTAAACCGTGCTGGCTAATGGTAAGCGCTCCAATAAATCTTCCGGTTTCAGGCCGCGCGACCTGAAATGTCACCGGATATAATGCTTACTTTTAACGCCAGTGGACGCGATAGTCAAAAGAAAATGCAGTTTGACAAAAGATTTACGCCTCTGTTGAGTTCGCCCTCATCAATACCAGGAACCATCCAGGGGGTTCGCCGTGCTGCAGCGGCCCTGATCGTCTTATTTTTAATAATATGTAAGTGATTATAAATAAACGTTTTATATTCATTCTCCTGCCCCATGTTTCACCCTGTTTTTGCGACTTGGCCCCAGGCCGCTAGAATATTGACGAAACATTCTCGCCCACGCCGGCGTATTAAAATGAAATGTTTTGTGCCGCGGAGCTACGGTTCGGCGGCAGGTTTGATTGATTTCGGCGGCCCACGGACATAACGCCATTGGCTTTGTCCCGCCGCCGCACAGGAGTTTGAAGCTTATGAGTCAGTTTTTTAACTCATCCCCCAGCGGTTTTGACGACACGCTGGTCCCCCAGAGTCGTAACGATGCCCGGGAACAAAGCCGCTTTATCACCGGCGTATTCGGCTGGATGACTGTCGGCCTTTGCATCACCGGAGCTGTTGCGCTGCTCCTGGCCCAGCAGCCAAAATTGGCCATGCGGGTTCTACATGCCTCGCTGCTTATCTATATCGTGCAGTTCGGGCTTTTAATTGGAATATCCGCAGGCATTAACCGCCTGAGCGCCGGCGTTGTAACATTACTGTTTGCGGCATTTAGCGCCGCGATGGGGCTCACATTGTCCTGCATTTTTCTGCTTTACACCCGCGGCTCCATCGAAAGCACTTTTTTCATATGTGCGGCTACTTTCGGCGGCATGGCATTCTACGGCCTTGTTACCAAGCGGGACCTTACCAGTATCGGTCATATCGCGATGATGGCGATCTGGGGGTTAATGATCGCGATGATCGTCAGTCTCTTTCTGCACATTTCCGGGCTTAACCTGCTTATTAATGTTGCGGGGGTGCTGATCTTCGTGGCCCTGACGGCTTTTGATACCCAGCGGATTAAATACATGTACCTTGCCGGCGCCCCCGGCTCGCAGGAAAACCACAAGGATGCTATTTATGGCGCGCTCCGCCTGTATCTGGATTTCATCAACCTGTTTGTATTCCTTCTCCAATTTTTCGGCCGGCAGCGTGATTGATCGCCGGCCTGCCGCCTCGGCAATGGGACGACTGCGGCGATTTTCCCGCAGCGCAGGTCATGGCATATATTTCAGGATCAGGTGAACAATGGCCAGTCCGCTGCATCCTTTCGGCGATTATGGCACCGCCCTGCAGAATCTGCGGGGGGCCCGCAATTCGCTTGGTTATCTCCTGTTTTTCTGTGTGCTGCTGCAGATTGTCGGCTTTTTTCTCATGCGGTTCACCACCCAGCCCTATGACGGCGGCAAGGTGGTCGCAATCGCATCAATCGTTTCCAGCCATCCGTCCGCCGCGATCGGACTGTCTCCCGGAGCCCCTCTGGAACTGCCCGGCAACGCAGCCGGCGATGGGTCTGTTGAAAATTTTTCCGGCGCCAACTGGCTTGGACAATCGGCAGGGGGGCGAAAGCTGAATTTGCGCCCGCAATGGGCCACCACCTATTACATGCTTGCTCCCGTCACCCAGCTTTTGGGATTGCTTGCCGCCGCGTCGCAGGCCATCATCATTTTCGTCTGTTTGCTCGTGGTTTTGGTGGCGCAGGCGCCCGGTGTGGCCCACTTGAGTCGCAGCCTTATCTGGTCGGTTATACTGATCTTTCTGGTTCTTCCATGGCAATATGTTCTGCCGCAATTCCCCATACCGGGCATTTTGTACGGCTGGCATGAATTGCATGCCACGCTCACGCTTTCCTTTTTACCGCCGCCCGGCCATGGCATCTCCTTTGCCCGCCGCGCATTGATAGTGGCCCGCTATGTGCTATGGCCTATGGCGGGCCTGCTGGTCATGCTGGTCACTGCGGAACGGTTTCGCGCCGGCACGCGCCTGGCCATCGGTCATCCGCTGCAGAGCATGTTGCTGGGCGCAACGGCGGGAAATGTCGGCACGCCGGTCGGTAGCGCACGCACCGCCTACCCCGGTATTCCCTCCAGCGGCCCCGTGATCCGGCCCGGCGTGAAAATTTAAGTCAGGCGGTTACACTTGGTCGCCGGCTTTCACCGCGTTCTTTCGCCTGTGCTTCACATAATACCACCATTCAAGAATAATAAGCCCGAAAACAGGCAGGTGTTGCAGCCACACAATGCCGGCAGGATCATTGTGCAATTCGTAGAATGGCAATGTCACCGTGTAGGCGAGAATACTGTAGAGCGGGGCGGTTGCCAGAAGCGGCAATGCCCAAGTATAGTACCAAGGAAATTCGGTAGGACTCAAAATAAATACCGTCGCAATGCAAATCGCCATTTTTCGCGTTAGATCGGAGCGGTGGATCGGTCGGCGAATCAGCCAGCCCAGCAGGAAGATAAACAACGCTCCGGTTGTTATTCTGGCCCACAGCCCGGCCGGCAGGCCATGCCACGGGTGCCACCCGCATACCGCCCGCCAGAACCATTGCTCCACACGAAAGAACCCGTCGTTGTCATGCCAATAGCGGCCGTAGGCCAGCAGCGAGTCCGCCCCCATGGCCCGCGACAACAGCATCGGGGCAAGCGCCAGAGCCAGCACTCCGGCAAATGCAATGCCCGCCTTCAGTCTTGACCATGGCCTGCCTTCGCCGCATCGCATGAGCAGCGGCAACAATACCAGCGGCCAGAATTTGGCGGCTGCCGCCAATGCCAATGAAATGCCGCCTTTTACCAGACTTCCGCGCACCGCCAGCAGCACCGCCAGAATGATGAACGGAAATGCCAGCAGATCCATATGTGCCTGGTTAAAAAAAGAATTAACCACAATCGGATTCAGCCAGTACACCATAATCAGATTGATCGACGACTTAAGCTCGACCAGCAAAGCCGTCAACAGCACCAGGGTGATACAATCCGCCCCAAGGTAAAAGAACTTCAGCGAACCGCTGCTCATCGGCATGGTCCATGCGGACAGCGCAAACACAGCCTCGGCGGCCGGCGGATAAATGGTCGGAAACTTCGAATGATTGATCCGTCGCATAACCGCCGGATATTTATTGGCAAGCCGGCCAGCTTTCCGTAAAGCCGCACCGGCCACGGTGTGGCCGCGTCTGAGGGCTTCGCCCGCCCGGATCGCCGCCCGCGGCGCAATTGTCCACGGGTTTTCACCGTGGCAGATCATCAAGCCATCCCACAAATATCGGTTATAATCCGTGGCAAGCACCGGCGGAGCAGGGATGAGAATAATCCGGCACAGCAATCCGCAGATCACGATGAACCAGTAAACGCCGCGTCCGGTCACTTTTCGTGCCTGCAGCCATCCGGCCATCCACAATATTCCCAGCAGCACCTGCGCGACGATAAACGCGATCAGCGGCCCGCGATTGTGCGGCAGCAACCGGCCAAGACCGCGTGCTTCAATCGCAAGATATAAACACGACCCCACCATGCAGATACCGCACGCGATGACTGCAATAATCCCTGATCGCTCCGTTGCGGCGGTCATACCGGAGTCTGCGCCGGCAGGTTCTGTGCCGCGGTGCGGTTCCAGGTGAATCCCCTTGATCGTGCCACGGATGGTGAATGCCGGCTATTGGCCCGCCGGAACATGGAGCGAGCGATCCGCACTGGCTTCCTTCGCCAGCCGCTTGACCAGATCGGATTCTCCCGGTTGTTCCGTAAATTCCAGGCCTCCGTCATTCTTAACATATACGACGTAAAGCTTCCCCGGCCGCACCGGACGATAGTGCGCCTCCCCCTGAACAACGGAAAGACCCAATTTTTTCCCCAGATGCGGGTGTTTCAAAAGCGGCCATATATGACGCCACAAACTCGCCAGAAAACGGTTGGGCCGACCGTAACGGTGCTCCAAAACACGGGGAATACCATGTTTGCTCAGCAAAGATACCCCGGCATCCGGCGCTTCGCGGCTGGAAAATATGCGACGGAAAAACGCTATTGATTTTCCCCGCAGCAAATCGCCTTTTTCCACATATTTGTTGTCGAATTGCAGCACCAGGGCGTCAATGTACGGCGTGTCCCCGGGAATGGTGAATTTTTCCAGCGGCATCGGAATCTGCCGCCCGTGGGGACCTACTGTAAATTCCTGCCATAGCAATGTCGTCTGCCGCACTTTGTTGTTCGGTCCCCGGATCTGGCCGTCCACAATCAATTCCGCGCGGCGCGTCCGCCCGGTCAACCGACTGATAATTTCCCGTAATTCCGTCCGTTGCCGCTTCAGCCGCAGAATTTCATCGCGTCTGGCCAGATAATGCTGCGTGATATTAATCGCCAGTGATCCCACTGTCGCCAGAATGACCACTGCAATAACCATTTTGAAGGACCGCTGCATGAAGACATCCTCAATTGATGCGCTGCCGAATTTTATCGCAGCCGGTAGCCTGCCGGTGGATTGCTATATAAACTCCATCCGCCGGCTTCTATTGCCGCAGGCCGGCCAGTTCACGGCCCCAGCGATTTTTCATCGCCCGGTCTGTTGTCGGTGTCCATGTGCTGCCGTCGCTGTGCAACACCTTCAACAGTCGTCCGCGGCCGGTCACCCAAAGTTGGCTTACCCCTGGATCAAGCTGGTCCGAAAGGTGATACGCCCGTACGGGCTTGCCGTTAATTTGAATCGTCTGCCGCCCCAGAACCCGCAGAATCCGCAGCCCCAGCCGGTTTGTCGATGAATCAAATACGACAAACGCCATTGCCGATTTCCTGCGCAAATCCACCATTCGGGGCCAAAGATACTGCAGGGCCGACGGCAGCAATCCCGGCATTTGCGGACCAATGACAAATCGCAGCGGCCGATTGCGGGCGCCGGCTATCAGGCGGTCATCTCTTCGATCCACATGAATGCGGCATTGATACCGGTAAGCCCCGGTCGTTTTGCCCGCCTTGTTATAAACAGGAAAAAATCCCGCCTGCTGCGTCCCAAGCTGCTGGGTCCAATGCGTGAAGAAATCCGGGTATGGAAGGTGAATATGCTCAAGAACCGATTTTCCCGTCAGCGGATTGATGATCCGCCGTTGCTGCCGCATCGCCACAATCTGCGGATTGTTGATCGGGACCATCCGCTGCACCGCGGAAGTCCACGTGCTGTACTGGATTGTCGTTTGTGCCTTGCCCGGTTGTTTGCGCATCGCCCAGAATCGTACGGACTTGGTCATCAGGATCGCGCCCTGGGGTAAAAATTCCCGGCCGTTGATATTGCAGTAAACGCCCCAGAAACCATCCCGTTTACCCACGTAGGCGTGCAGGCGCACAAATCCGATATCATTGTGATTCACCCGGATTCTGAACAATTCCGGTCGGATTTGGGCATGGATATTTAAATGCGGGGCATCCGCCGGTGCCTTGGCCGCCGGCGTTCCCGGTATGCTGATGCCGAATCGGCCGACCAGAGCTGTCACGCCGGTTTTTTTCAGCCATGCCTTTCCCGCCTTTACCGCGGCAAGTCTTTCACGGGTGATTTCAGCCATGTTCAGAATACGAAATGATCCGGTCAGCGATTGGAACAGCCGGCTCGCGGCCGGCAGGTCGCCCGCGGGTGAAAAGAAAGTCAGCACGTAATATTCTGTCGGATTTATTTCAACCAGCATTTCCTGCCGCAGCAGTTGCAGCGGCGCATGGTTGGAAATGGCGGTAAACAGCATCGAAATTTCCGCCGCCCGGTGGTGCGATACCGTCAATGATTTTTTCGCAATGACATGTACATGCGTAAAGTCCTTGTGGGCCTGCGCAAGAATCTCCGCCACCAGCACGCGGCATGATGTCGGTTTGGCCAGATAACTCCGATGCAGAGTGATGCCCCAGCGGCGTTTCTGATTCACAAAATTAACCAGTTGATTGCCGTGACGTTGCAGCGCCATGCACGCCGCCGGACGCCGGATTTCAAATCCGGCGGCTTCGTCCCGCCATACCGCCCCCAATCCGCCGGCCGCTTCGTAGCCATCCGCGGCGGCGTTGAGCGGTTGGACGCCCACTGTCAGGCCCGCGACAATCATGGCCATGATGAAACCCGTCGCGACATACTTGAGTGCCCGTCGGCCAGATTCGGCAGGAGACGTGTTGCCCGTCCGAAAAGTGGGGAATAATACTGTCAACATTTCGCTCCGCTGCAGGGTTATTTGGCCGTGGATTGTCCGCCGGTCGCCAGCTTATAAGTCAGCTTTTGAAAAAGGGCATTGTCTCCGGCCTGAATCGGCAGATGACCGTGATAAATAATCATGCTTACATGATGGCCCTGCGATGTGGCCGCCATGAGCACAAAACTTGGCGCCTGCCAGTTCGTCCATAAATCACGGTTGATGAAAAATGTGTGGCCGGCATAGGTCTCGCGCGTCTGTACGGACCATGGTGGGGGGCCGGCCTCGGTAATGAAGCCGTTCAAAATGATCTTGCTTTCCAGCATTGCATCCGCGGCCGTGGCTTTATGTTTCACCGGTATCGCCAGGACCGCCAATGAGCGGACATGCCCGTCGACGCTGATCTGCCGGGTTTGCCCCACATTCGCTCCATAACCATATCCCGATAATCCGGCGGTATGCCTGATATGCATGATGCCCATTGCCGCACCCAATGACGCCAGCAATAACACCAGCATCGTTCCCAGCAAACCGTAATAGCGCAACTGATTTTTCTTTTCTTCAATCATTGGTGTCGCATTATATTGCAAATCCTCCGCCAATAAAAATGCCCGGGCGAATGCGTCCGCCGCCGGTGTTGGCCGCGGCGGTTGGCCCAATCGGCGGCATTCCCGCTCCACAACGCCGCGCCCGGTTGTCACATCATCACCAGTCTTGCGTGTCAGGGTTTGATGGCCGGGCCATGGCGCCAGGGCCGCTATCCCGCCTGCCGGGATGCCGCCTTTCCGGAAAAACGAACCGCCGCGTGCAGCAATTCCGGAAAGCAATTGAAGGCGTCAGCGGCGATATTTCCCGCCATCGGCCGCATGAGCAGATTGGAAAACAGATTTCCCGCGTCCAAACGCCCCGTAAACTCCGTACGCCACGCGCTTTGGTAATTCTTCGCAATTTCCGCGTCGCCTTTTCCGGCAGCCATGCCGGCCATAAATTCGCCGGCCAGCAGCCGGCCGCTGCGAAGGGCCAATGTCATGCCCTCACCCACCAGCGCGTGAACCTCGCCGGCGGCATTACCGGCATAAAACAGTCCATTGGCGTACAGCCTTCGCACGCCCGGCCGCATCGGCCCGCAGGCAAACCATGCTGATTCACGTCTTGCACGGCGCATTATTCGCTTCAGGCCGGGGTTGAACTTGAAAAGATAGGCCAACAAATCGTCCGGCCCGGAGTGTTCGGCCGCCTGAAGTTGCCGTACCGCAAAAGCCATGTTATATGTCGGCGCTTCTGCTTTCCCGCGGTTCCCGGCGATCTGTTCGTTCGTGTCATGACATAAATCGCTGGTTCGCAACAGGCCGGCATAAATTTCCGGTCCACCGGCAATTACCGTTAAATCATCCGGCATGTCGCAATCGCGAAAATGAGCTTTATAGCCCAAGTAACTTGTATTCAATAGTTCATGACCGCTGGCGGCGGTCTTTATCTTGTCCACCGCCGGGAGCGCAAGAGACGAATTTGCCTTGCCATCCGCCATGATAACCTTGCCCGCACTAATTTCGCCGCACTGGCGGCTGAAAATGGAAAATCCGCCTGTTGCAACCGGTTCAATACGATCCACATGGGCCGGCTGAAATACCGTTACACCGCTGGATTTGGCGTTTTGCATCAGCAAATTGTCAAACCGGGCGCGGCATAATGCCCGGGCGTGGCAGCCGTGCGCGTCCGCGGGCAGTGTGCATTCCAAAATGCGGCCGTTTTGCGGCAGGGCGGCCATCCGCCGGATTTCCGGTCCGGCTACGGCATCGAATTTCGCCAAGACTCCGAGTTGTCGGAGCACTGGCCGGGCCCCAATGGATACAAACTCGCCGCACACCTTCTGGCGCGGAAATACGCGGTGTTCAAAAATGGCTACTTTGCGACCATCGGCCGCGAGAATTGCAGCTGCGGTTGTTCCCGCCGGACCGCCGCCGATCACTGCGATATCAAAATCTGGATTCATTTCCCGATTCCCTGCAGCCGTAGATCGCAAGTTGCGATGCACATTGTGCAGCGCGCATCGTTAACGATGCCGGAAGATAGTAGGGGCGACACTGCGAATTGACAAAATACAGAATAATGAAAAACTGGGGGATCTGGATTCGAACCAGAACAAGCAGAACCAAAATCTGCTGTGCTACCGTTACACCATCCCCCAAGGCGATTGCTTACATCGCTTGAGCACTACACTTTATAGCAACAGGCGTCCGATGGTCAAACTGTCGAATTCGGCCGCGCCGCAATCACACGCATTACGCGATTCAACTCCGGTGTGCATTTAGACGTGTGGGAACGCCGCCTCAAGCCCAAAATTTTGATCAACCTTGGGGAATTCGGCAATTTGTCCGGTCATCTGCTGTGGGCCGTGCTTTTATCGGTACCAACGATTACGAAACGCAAAAAGTCGGGATACAATAAGCCACCCGCCACCAATCCATCGGAATCTTCCAGAAAATCACCGCTGCCGCCCACCGCTTATCGAACCCATTTAACCCACTTCCATACCCCCGTTTTGCTGTCAAGCTGCTGTACCCAAGCCCCGTTTGGCACAAAGCGCAGGCGTACCTGAAAATATATCAGGCCGATTTTAGCCAGCGATTGTCCGGTGGATTTGTGCACAATTTCATATAGCCGCCGCCGATACGCGTTATCTTCCTTAATCAGTTTCTTTTGCTTCCCCGAAAGCTGGCCGCGGGCAACCACATAGCCTGTGTGTGCTTCACCTATCAAATGTTTGACCAACAATGCCCGCAACCGTGGAAAATCCTCCCGTAGTTCGGCAAGCACTTGCTGCTTCGTTGTCATTTGATTCGGCGGAATATCGTCCGCATATATGATCGGGGCGCTTCCCGCGGATGTGCGCAATGAATTCGGCCCGGCCGGCGCTGTGGTCGGCGTTCCCGCCGCCCCCGACACTCCTGCCGGTGTTTTGGATGGTTTACCTTTCAGCGGAGCCGCAGCCGGTGCGGTGCCCGCCGGCGGGGTCGTTGCTGGGCCGCCGGCAATATATTCCATATCGCGGCGAGCGTTCTGGATTACCAGCGTCAACTTGCCGTTCAAATTGACATCCACTTGCAGCGGCTTGGGTTGCGATATGACCACATCGCTATGTGTTCGCACGCAACCAGATGATCCGGTTATTCCCATTGCCAGCAAAACTGCCATCGACAGCGGTTTGATTTTCATTGGTCAAATCCTTTTCACTTTTCCGCCCGGCTGCCGTATCACCTGAAACAGCTTTGTGGCGTAACCTTTATTATTGTCAATCCCACCGGTGGTTACAACAATAACGACTGCGGCTATTTTACCGTTTACTGGAAAATTTTCCTTTCTTACCGCGTGTCTTACGATCGCTTCCGGGATAAAATCGTGTCATGACCGGCACCGGCCCGAACAATTCCTCGAATTTCAATCCGCGACCCTTCGGCCGCGGTTCCCCTCGCGCAAATTACTTGCTGGCCGGTATTGGGTTCGGCTGGATTTGCGCCCTTGAAATCGTTCTTTCGGCCTATCGCGGCGGCCTGTTAACCCATGGCTGGGAAAAACAAGCAGGCATTATGGTCGGCGTGCATTTTACACCTTTCATATGGTGTGGATATCTGCTGGTGCTCCTGGGCGTGCTGGGAATTGCAACCCATTGCGTATTTTTGCTGCGCTGGCGATTCCGCCTGCTGGCATTATGGATATGGTCGGTGATCGCCTGGTGTTATTTTGACTGGTTAAATTTCCGTTTCATGCGCAATGCGGCCACCGGGCTTCATGCCTGGGAATATCAAGGATTGCCCCACAGTGCCGCGGACAGGGTTATTGGTTACTTTATTGCATTTGCGGCGATCGCCCCGGCGCTGTTGCTCACGGCTGAACTGCTGCGCTGCGCCGGCCTTCGACGATTACGTTCCGCGGGTTTACGTATTGCCCCGGGCATTCAGATAACGGCATTTGTACTGGGGATCTGCTTTTTTGCCGGCCCGTTTATTCTGCATGATCCTGTTGCCAACCTGATGATCTGGTGCAGCCTGATATTCATGCTTGATCCGGTCAATTTCTGGATGGGCCGGCCGAGCCTGATAGGCGATTGGCGCGCCGGCCGCTGGGGACGCACGCTGGCGCTCATGCTTGGCGGGCTCACCTGCGGCCTGCTCTGGGAATTCTGGAATTATTGGGCTATCGCCCGCTGGACATATCATCTTCCTTTTCTGGCCGGCTGGAACCGGTTTCATTATTTTGCCATGCCGCTCCCCGGTCTCATCGGATATCTGGGCTTTGGCCCGCAGGTATGGGTTATGTGGCAGTTTTCCCTGCTCGCTTTCGGCCCTTTGGTGGAGGGCGAAGCTTCTAAAGCTCCGGTGGATGGCGAGTTGCGACAGGACATGTGTCTATAGGCCGGGGAACTGCGGATTGCATACCCGATTCTCTTCGCTTTGACGAAAGCCATACGGCTTTCATACAATTGCGGCGGTATTGTAGCGGTGGATGTTGATGACCATTCAAAACCTATACCCCAAAACGCATCGCCGTGCCTTGTCCTTGGTTGGCCGCATGCGGCGGACCGCTTCCATTTTGATCGCTCTTTCATCAACTGCGGTGCTCATCGGTTGTGAGTCTCCATTTGCCCAATCCGGTCGTCAGCGCGACTGGGATTTGTACGCCCAATCCGTACTCGCGCGGGCTGTTGCCGACGGCAGCCTGAACCATGCGCAAATCCGGAATATGTCCGTCAATCAGGGAGTGCATGAATTGACCGGCGCCGATACCTCTGCGGCAACGGCGCAATCTCCCGGTGGGGCGGTGATACCTGCCGGCTACCATCTGATCGCCGCGGCCGGCCATACCAATGGTGCACGTGGGGCTGCACTCTACAATTCCGAACCTGTGGTGCGCCTATCGCTGCAACAGGTGGTAATGCTGGCGATGCGCAATTCGCTGGAAATTAAGGTTGTTGCCTATAATCCTGCCATCTCCCAGACACAGCTTGTGGCTGCTCGCGCCGCCTTTGATGCGTCGGTATTCGGTGACTCCAATTTCATCAGTACCGACCAGCCGACAAGCTACAATGCTCATGGTGCGGCCGGCTCGCCCGGCCAGACCAACCAGGTCGGATGGGACAATCAGGTGGGTGTGCAGAAACTTCTGGGCTGGGGCGGCACCGCCCAGATCAGCACCGGTGACAACTTTCTGGATCAGGCCGCTTCGCCGGGGTTCCAATCAAATATCAATCCATCGAACGCGGCTTTTGTTAATCTTACGCTTTCACAACCTCTGCTCCGGGGCTTCGGTGCGGATGTCGCCCGATCAGGCATCTATATCGCCCAGACCAACGTGAATCTGGCGCTTGCCGTGTTTCGCAGCCAGGTGACCGCCATCGTAAAGGCGGTAGAGTCGGATTACTATCAGCTTGTCGCCGCCGACCGGACTCTGGAAATTCAGAAAAGCCTGCTCGGCTGGTCGCAAGTAACGCTCGCGGACGTAAAAAATCGCGGTATATTTGATGCCTCCTCAGTGCAGGTGGCGCAGGCCCAGTCCGCGGTGGCCCAAAATCGGTCGGCGGTCATCGCGGCCCAGGCCGTCCTTAGAAACGCATCCGATTCGCTGAAAAATCTTCTGAATGATCCCGCGCTGGATTCCAGCGGTAATATGTTGATTTTGCCCGCCAACAAACTTGTCGTGGAGCCGTTTATGTTTAACGTCGCCGACCAGATCACCTCGGCGCTGCGTCTGCGCAGTGTGATGGTGGAGGATCGGCTTAAATTGCGCGCGGCGGATATCAATGTCCGCGTGGCGTCCAATGCCCTGCTTCCGCAGGCAGACCTTACGCTTTCCACTCAATCAAACGGACTTTCCCGCGAGTTTGGCGATGCCTTTAACCAGACCCTCAGTCCCGCCCGGTATTTTAACTACAGCGCCGGACTCAGCGTTTCGTTTCCGATTGGAAATCGCGCCGCCAGGGCGGGATTCCGGGAACAGCGACTGCTTCGTCGTCAAACCCTTACGCAAATGCTGTTGGACGCCCAGAATATCATTTTGCAGATAAAATCGGAATTGCGAGCCTTGCTGACCAGTTACCAGCAGATGCAGGCTCAGCGGGCGGCAAGCCGCGCCGCGGATAAAGTGGTGCGCGCACTGAATATTCAACAGCGCTTCGGCGCAAGCCTTACTCCCACCTTTCTTAACCTTAAGCTTACCGCCCAGCAGAATCTGGCGCAGGCCCGCATTGCGACGTTGCAGGCTGAAGTCAACTACAATACGGCCCTTACCGCACTGCAGGCGGCAAACGGCACGCTGCTGGATGTGAATAGAATCCGACTTGCGCCTGTGGCGGAATTTTCATCCCCGCATTTACCCCGTCGCTGACGCCCGCCTTGTGGCCAGCAGGCCGGGCCGCCGGCTATGAAGCGACCGGTAATTTATCCCGCCCCAATTTCCAATAGCGTTCTTTATCCGGGCCTATCCTGCCCATCCGGAGCGAATGCCGGCTTTATCCATCCACACGCTCTAATTTGGCAAATTGCAGAATCAGCGTCTTGCGTCCTGTGGTCTGAAATTCCACCACCACGCGTGTTTGGTCCGGATCATCGCCGAGTTCCTGTATCCGTCCCAGACCGAATTTGGCATGCCGCACCAGCTGACCAGTACGAAATTGCGCCGTGCCGCTATCCAGAATTCCCGATGCCGCACGATTTTCCGTAGCTCCGGTGACCGCCGGTGTTGTCGCTGTCCGGCCGAATCCAGCCGGGCGCGCGGCCGGCCGCATAGAGCGCGGCGCGTCGTCACGAAAACCGATGGAGCCGACGTCCGTCTGGCGGCGGCCCAAGTCAATCTCCTCCAGGCAATCCGGCGGCAACTCCGCAATGAAGCGCGATTTTAACCGCGATTCCGAACGCCCCATGATCATGCGCCATGCGGAATGGCTGATGATCAGCCGCTCCATGGCCCGCGTGATGCCCACAAAGGCCAGCCGTCGCTCTTCTTCAATATCATCTTCCTTGGCCTGATAACCGATGGCCCGGTCGTGCGGCAGGATACCCTCTTCCAAACCCGCTATCACCACCACTGGAAATTCCAGCCCCTTGGCGGCGTGCAGCGTCATCAGGGTAACCGAACCGCGATCCGCCTTCATCCGGTCGGTGTCCGATACCAGCGTTACCTGCGTCAGGTAATCCTGCAGCGTTCCGCCCGGATTCTGTCGGTCAAATTCCGCCGCGATATTGATCAGTTCCTGAATGTTGGACGCCCGTTGCAGCGATTCCTCATCCGCTTGTTTTAGGTTAAGAAATCCCGCGGTACGAATCAGCTGTTCCATTATCACTGCAACCGGCAGGCTGCTTTTTCCCGCCGCAGTCGTCGGCGATGTTGATTCGGGAAAATGTTCCGCGGATTCGGCGTCCGGGCCGCCGGCATTTGCGCCGGCAGGATCGTCCGTCTCCGGCGCAAAATCAAGGTCCGCATAGGCCGCCGCGCCATCCGCGGTAAAATCGGAATCTTCCGCATCGGGAGCAATCGCATCATCAACCGGAACCGCTGCCGCAATGCTCGCGGCGACTTTTTCATGCATCGCTTTAATCATGCGGGCAAACTGCACCGCGCCTTCCACCACGCGACGGCTCAAACCGGAAATTTCCGCCGCTCGAGCCGCGGCCTCCATCGTGGAAATCCCGTTTTCCGCGGCAAAGCCGGTGATGCGCGACACGCTGGTTTCGCCGATGCCGCGTGCCGGCACGTTGATGACCCGCTCAAAACTTATCGAATCGCCGGGACTCAGAACCAGCTTCAAATAGGCCAGTACATCCTTCACTTCGCGCCGGGCATAAAATTCCGTGCCGCGCACAATTTGGTACGGAACGCCGGACTTCATCAACGCGTCTTCCAGCACACGGGAAAGGGAATTCACCCGGTAAAATACCGCCATTTTCTCCCAGCCGATTTTTTCATCCTCATGAAACCGGCTCAGCCGCCGTACAATCTCCTGTGCTTCCTGTTGTTCGTCGGCCGCGGTAATGCACACAATCCTGTCGCCCGTCGGATTTTCCGTCCACAAATCCTTCTGTTTGCGTACCCGGTTGTGTGCAATCAGGGATGATGCGGCCTTGAGAATAGTCTTGGTGCTGCGGTAATTCTGTTCCAGCAGCACCACGCGGGCTTTGGGAAAGTGCCGTTCAAATTCCAATATATTGGACATATTGGCGCCGCGCCACGCATAAATCGATTGATCCGGATCGCCCGTGGTGCAAATATTCTGATGTTTTGCGGCCAGCATTTTTGCAATCAAAAACTGCGCATGATTGGTATCCTGGTATTCGTCAATCAGAATGTACTGATACCGATCCTGAAGCTGTTCAAGCACATCCCGATGATCGCGCAGCAGGAAGGCGGTTTTAAGCAACAGATCATCAAAGTCCATCGCCTTGTTTTCGCGCAAAAGCTCTTCATAAAGCCGATAGGCCTTGGCCACATTGCTGTTGTAAAAACCGCTGGCCGCGGCCGCAAAAACCTCCGGCGTCTGCAGGCGGCTTTTAGCCCCGCTGATCTGGTCAAGCACGCGTGCCGGGGCAAAATTTTCCGGTGAAATGCCGGCTTTTCCCAGGGCCTGTTTAACCATTTTCAGCTGATCGGATGTATCCAGAATGCTGAATGTAGTCGGCATGCCCAGCACCGGCGCAAACTGCCGCAGCAACTTCACGCATAAACTGTGAAAGGTGCAGACCGTTACGCCTTGGGCTTTTCGCGGCGGCAGAAATGATAGCAATTCCATTGTCCGGCCGCGCATTTCGCCCGCAGCTTTATTCGTAAATGTCACGGCCAGAATATTGTGCGGCGAAATGCCGCTGGCCGCCAGATAAGCCATTCGCCGGGTGATCGTCCGGGTTTTGCCGGAACCTGCTCCCGCCAGTACCAGAAGCGGGCCGTTTATATGCTCGACAGCCTGACGTTGGGGGGGGGTAAGGCCGGCCAGAATTCCATCAATTTCCGCACTGTTCATATCAACTGCATCGTCCAAACCAGGGAATGGGGGTTTTAACCCCGCGATTTCACAACGGCCAGAGTATAGCCGAATTCTGTCTTCCGCGGATCAAAGATGCCCTGCCCGCACAATTTTTTATTAAATGAATTATTTCGCCGTGTCCGCCGCCGGCCCTGCGGACAGTCGATTGACCGCCAGGGTCGCCATGAGTTGAATACCGGTCTTCAGGGCGCTGTCAGGAAAATCATACAGGGGATTGTGCAGCATCGGATATTCGCGGCGGCCGGCCGGTATAACACCCAAAACAAAAAAACATCCGGGAATCCGCTTCAAGTAGTACGCAAAATCCTCGCTCCACAAAAATGGTCGGCTGAATTCCACAACCTGCTTTTTCCCCAGGGTGGCCGTAGCCGTTTGCCGGAAAAATTCGGTCTCGGCGGTATGATTGGTTGTTACAGGTGTTGTGGATGTAAAGCGGCAGACGGCCCGGCAACGATGGCTTGCGGCCACGGTGCGGCATGTTCGCCGTATCAATTCCATCGCCTGTTTGCGGGTTGTCGCACAAAGCGTTCGCAGTGTGCCGCTGAGCACGGCCGATTCCGGCACGACATTGCCGGCCCGTCCCGCGTTGAAAGTGCCTATTGTCAGTACCACGGCGTCCAACGGGTCTATATTGCTTGCCAACAGACTCGCCAGTGTTTGCACCAGCGCCGCACCGCACGCAATAGGGTCCGCACCATGGTGCGGCGAAGCGGCGTGCGTGCCCTTGCCGTGAATTTCAATGGTCAGGGAATCCACCGCGGCCAGAAATGCCCCTTGCCGGAAACCCACGGTTCCCACCGGCAGGCCGGGCCAGCCATGCAGGCCGAAAATTGTCTCCACCGGTGGGTTCTCCAACACGCCATCTTCGCACATTCTTTCCGCGCCGTTCAAGCCTTCTTCCGCCGGCTGGAAAAGAATTTTGACTTCTCCCGCCAGATCGCGCCGAATCTGCTGCAGGGCCGCCACCACCCCCAGTGCGATGGCCATATGGCCGTCATGGCCGCAGGCGTGCATCAAGCCATCGTGGCGGCTTTGCCAAGGGGCATTGGTAATCTCCCGTATCGGCAATGCATCCATATCCGTCCGCAGGGCCACACATCCGCCGGCGCCGGAGCCTATTGTCGCCACAATGCCTGTGCCGCCGGCAAATCCGGATTTATAACGAACGCCAATATCCTTAAGCGTTTTGGCAATGAAGGCACTCGTCAATTTTTCCTGGTAACCAAGCTCCGGAATTTGATGCAGTTTGTGCCGCCACTCCACAGCCCGCTTCTCAATCATTGGCCAGTCGAATCGTTTCATGCAACTCAGGGTGTCGGGAACTGCCGCGCAACCCTGATGCGGCAGGCGGTCTTTGGCGGCGGATTGTGCGGGAGAAATTTCCCTCATAGCAGCACCGACGGTCAACCTAGTCGGTGAGCATGAAAATTGCAAATCGACCCGATCTTCACTTTTTTAAAAGTTTTGTAAATACTTATTATAAAACGGTTTGGACCTGTTCAATTTGGCGAGGTTTAAGCCTATTTATTCCGCCTGATCCGGTATCAGCAAGTGCTGCCGCTGCATTGCAAGTTCCATCATCCGGTTCTGTGCAGGACGCGGCTCCTGTCCTGCAACTGGTTTGCGTTGAACCCAGCGGCCGTCAGGCTGAAGTTCCCACGCCTGCTGATTGTCCGCCAGCAGAATTTCCAGAATCTCGCGAATCTTCGATTGCAGCACGGGGCTTTCAATGGGTACCGCCGCCTCAACACGGTGGCTCAAATTCCGGCTCATCCAGTCGCCGGAACCCATATAGAATTCGTCCTGGCCATTGTTGTGGAACCAAAAAACGCGCGAATGTTCCAAAAATCGTCCAATGATGCTGATCACGCGGATATTATCACTTAACCCCGGTACGCCCGCGCGTAAGCAGCAGAAGCCGCGCACAATCAGGTCAATCTGCACGCCAGCGGCACTTGCCTTGTACAGTGCTTCAATAATGTCCGTATCCTCCAGCGCGTTCATTTTAGCCACCAACCGTGCCGGCTTACCGGCGGCGGCATGCTTAATTTCCCGTTGGATCATCTCCCGAAACCGGTTACGCATTTGCACCGGGGCTACCAGAAGTTTGCGATAATCATTCTTCAGCGATCGTCCTGTCAGAAATGCGAATAAATCCACCACATCCTGACAAATATCCTCGCGGCAGGTAAACAGACCCAAATCCGTATACAGCTGCGCGGTGCGCGAGTTGTAGTTACCGGTGGAAATGTGACAGTAGGATCGCACCACGCCATCTTCCTGTCGCACCACCAGGGCAATTTTAGTATGCGTTTTAAGCCCCAAGATTCCGTAAACCACATGCGCGCCGGCATTTTCAAGGGCTTGCGCCCATTGAATATTGCTCTCCTCATCAAAACGAGCCTTCAGTTCCACCAGTACGGCCACTTGTTTGCCGGATTCCGCCGCACGGGCCAGGGCCGCAACAAAAGGTGAATCACCGCTGGTCCGATACAGCGTCATTTTGATCGCCAGCACTTGCGGATCGCGCACCGCGGATAAAATAAACCGCTCCACCGAACTGTCAAAACTTTCGTATGGATGATGCACCAGAACGTCATTCTGGCGGATCAGCGCAAATACGCTGGCTCCCGCATCCGCCATGTTGGGGGCGCAAATCGGCCGCCATGGCGGAAGACGAAGCACCGGCCGTTCCAGGGTTGAAAGGGAAATGACATCCGCCATGCCCAGCGGTTCCGGCTCCTCATACAGATCATCGGGATGAATTTCCAGCCCGTCTATCAGGTAATGCCGCATTTCATCGGACATTCCCGGCGAAATCTGGACACGCACAGTCTCGGCAAAGCGGCGGGCACGCAATTCTTCCTGTACCACTTCCAGCAGATCATCGGAATCCTCAACATCGGCTTCGACTTCGGCATTCCGAGTGACGCGGAAGCAGTTGGTTTCCACAATCTCCATGCCGGGGAACAACATCGCCAACTGCCCCTGCATCAAACTTTCCAATGACACCAGCGTCATTCGGCTATCTTCGATAATTTTATACCACCGCGGAAAAAGACGGGGAATTTTCACCCGCGCAAACAGCGATTCCGGCTGTCCGGGCTGTTTGAGCAACACACCGATTGACACGCTCAAATTGCTGATGAAAGGAAATGGATGACCGGGATCAACCGCTAATGGCGTGAGTACTGGAAATACTATTTTGCGAAAATAAGCGGCTGCCTGTGTTTTCTGTTCCGGCGTTAACTCGGCAAATGTCCGCAGGCATATGCCTTCACTTTCCAATTCCGGCTTAAGCGCATCTTCCCAGGTGTGCCGCTGAATTTCCGCCAATTCCGCCAGCTTTTGCCGGACCAATGCAAGTTGCTGGAAATGTGAAAATCCATCGGGACCGGTCTCCTGCGGCTTGGCTGTCGAAATATGTTTCAACAGTCCAATTCGCTTCATGAAAAACTCATCGGTGTTACTGGCGAAAATTCCCAGGAATTTAACCCTTTCCAGCAGCGGATTACGCTGATTTGTGGCTTCATTCAGCACGCGAAAATTAAAGTCCAGCCAGCTCAGGTCACGGTTAAAAAAACGGGCACTCTCCGCAGCCGGGCTAACCTTCTGCCACGGGCCGGCACTGACGGTCTGAATGGAAACTGTCATACAGGATTGCTCCGAAATAGCGAATGGCCGCACCGTTGCCGCTCCGCGTTTCCCTGCGAGCCCAACGGTGGCAACATGAACATACTATTAAGTTCGTACGTTTCTTGCCATCCTCTTGCCTTATCATCCATTCCGGCCTTAAATTTGCCAAGTTGAATTGTTAATGGATTTAACACACAACCCCGCGGATCGACTGAGCCCATCATCACCTAAAAGCGAAAAAGCCGGGCATTTAACCCGGCTTTTATGGAAATCGGAATGACTCTGCGGTAACCGCCGCTACATCACGGCCGTGAATTCGGTGGGCTTGTGACCTCATGGGCGCGTGGATGGGCGGCATCATACGCTTCCTGTATGCGTTTGGTGGTCAGGTGGGTGTAAATTTGAGTGGTGCTCAAACTTTGGTGCCCCAGCATTTCTTGAACCGCCCGCAGGTCCGCCCCATGATTCAACATGTGCGTGGCAAAGCTGTGCCGCAAGGTATGCGGGCTGATGTCCGGATCCAGGTGCGCCTCAATCAGGTACTTATCCAGTTTACGCCGCACTGACCGCGTGCTTAAACGCTGTCCATGTTTGTTGATGAACAGGGCCGTAGCCAATTGGCCCGGTGGGACTACCTGATTTCGCATATCAATATATTTTTTCATCGCGGCAACGGCGGTATCGCCGATTGGGCTGAGTCGTTCCTTGCGGCCTTTGCCCCGAACCTTCAGCACGCCGCCGGAAAAATCAATATCTTCTATGTTAAGCCCCACCAGTTCGCTTACCCGCATGCCCGTGCTGTAAATAACTTCCAGCATCGCCTTGTCGCGGCAGCCCAGCAGGTCCGTGTCTTTGGGCGTCTGGAGCAGCTTGGTGACCTGCTCTTCGGTCATGAACTTAGGCAATCGCTTTTCCAGCTTTGGCGTACGGATGGTGAGCATTGGATTATTGCCCGTAAGGCCCCGCTTATTCAGAAATTTGAAAAAGCTGCGCAAGGTGGCCAGCTTTCGCGCAACCGTCGCCTTGGAGTAATTGTTTTCGCGCATATGTTGCAGGTATGCGCGCACATTATCCGGTCCGGCGGAGAGCAGCAGCCTGTCAAATTCCTCCGGCGGCGGATCCGTCTCCGCGGTTTGTGGTTTACTTCCCGGGGCGTGATTGGACGTGGGGCCAAACGAATCCGGTAGGCCGGCCAAATAGCGGCCGAACTGCTTAAGATCGGCACCATAGCATTTGCTGGTATAGGCCGAAAAATGCCGTTCGAATTGAAGATAATTCAGGAAATCCTGAATACGCTGCGGTTGGGGAACCTGATTGTCCATGATGCACTGAACCTTTCGACCCTGTTGCGCGCCGTCAATCGTCCGCGACTGACAGGGCCAATAAACGGGTCATCGCCAAATTTTTCCGGACCAATTCCGTTGATCCGACGTCAGTGCTCTCCTTCAGTCGCGCACGCCCCGGTAAAAAGTCACCAGACCCGCTTTTACAGGCCTGATTCCGGTTCCGACACCCGGCAATCATACCGGCGTTGCCCCGACTGAATTCAGAGTATTTATCGGCGTTTTATTGGGCAAACGTGAACGGGATAAAAATATAATTCCACCGGCGGGTAAATGTACTGCAAGTCCATGATTTTCATCATTTTATGATGATTATATAGGACCGGTTCCCGGCGCGTTCAGCCGTGAATCACTATTTTGCTTTTGAAATCAGTTGTCCATGGACGGAGGCTGCTGCGAACGCTTCATAAAGTACTGCTTCGCTTCGCCGATGAGGTAAAACGATCCGGTCACCGCCACCAAGTCCTCTCGGGTAATGGCCCGGCCGGCAATCTCCATGGCTTCGTGGAAGGAATTCGCCACCTGTGCCATTTTGCCGAATCGTTCAATGTATGCCGCGGACAGTTCATCCGGAACCGCACTTTTGGGGTTGTTGGCGCTGCGCGTAAAGATAACTTTGTCGGCACCGAGTGAAATTTGTTCCAGCATTCCGTCAATATCTTTATCGCAATTGCATCCGAAAATGACCACCATGCTGTCATATGAGATGTACTGGCTGATGGCCTTGAAAAGAGCCTGAACCGATGCCGCGTTGTGCGCACCATCAATAATAACCCGCGGATCACGCCAGATCATTTCCAGGCGGCCTGAAAGCTCAACCTTGGACAATGCCTCCGCCACCTTTGCATCGTTAACCGGAATGCCGCGGGATTTCAGGCGATCCAGCATAGCCAAGGCCAAGCCGCAATTCACCGCCTGGTGTTCACCGATCAGCGGTACCGTCAGGTGCTCAAAACGTGATGTCGGCGTGATAAGTGTAACGCGGACATGCGCACCGTATGGACGGGCGATCTCAAAGCGAAGGGAAAATTCGATATCGGTTCCGACAAAGGCCAGCGGGGCATGAACCTGCCTGGCCACACGATCCAGCACTGCCATCACTTCCGGGGGCTGCGGAGAAGCAACCGCCGGCACATCCTTTTTGAATATTCCGGCTTTTTCTTCGGCAATTTTCGGCAATGTGGAACCGAGTACAGCCATATGATCGTAGCTGATGGAAGCAATTCCGGTAACTTCAGGAGTTATTACATTTGTGGAATCCAGCCGACCTCCAAGTCCGGTTTCAATAACGGCAAAATCCACCTGCTGATCGGCAAAATAGGAAAAACCAATAGCCGTAATGATCTCAAAAAAAGTGGGCCGATCTTTTCCCATTTTTTTAATCGCAGCTTCAACCCGCCGGACCAGCTTTACGAAATCCGCCTGGGAGATCAACTGGCCGTTGATGGAAATACGTTCACGGATATCAACAAGATGGGGGCTGGTGTATAGGCCGACTTTCAAGCCGCTGTGCTGCAGCATGGCGGCAAGCATCGCACAGGTGCTGCCCTTGCCTTTGGTCCCGGCAATATGCGCGGATTTGAATTTTTGGTGCGGATCATCCAGCAGCTTCAGCAGTCGTCGCATGCGGTCGAGGTTAAAAGTTGTGGTGTTATACCGGACAATCCGCATGCGCTCATAATCAGTTTGGGCGCTCAAAAACTCCATGGCCTTTTGAAATGACCGTTCATCGGAGCTGACAGGCATTTTTACGGCCATTGAGGAAGATTTTATCGCCCCGCGCAATCCGGGTCGCCGGTTGTTGGTGTGAAGATGGCGGCTATGGTCCTGCCGTTTTATGGAAAACGAAGTCTTCGCCGCCTTTTTGTCGACGGTGGTGGCTGACCGTTTTCGGACATTGAGACGATTTTTCGCTTTGCCAACCGTAACCATACCATGTATTGTACCAGATTGGGATATGGTTTACAATTAACCTCTATTTAATCGTATTAAAAAATAAAATATTTATTTTATAAAAATTAAAATTTGTGTTATATAAATAATAAATTTTCTTTTACGTTATTTATAACAGATGTATCTAACGCGGCATAAAAGCTGTGGTCGTTTCTCCAACGATTACTAAAGTTAAAAATAATGATTTAAAAGCGAATGTATAAAACGCCGGTCGTTTAGATTTGCATCAATAATGGTTATCGGACATTGGACCAAGATTGGCCCGCCATTATGGCATGCATCATAAACAAGCTGTTACAGCCCTAATTTTTCTTGCAATTACGCAGGCGTGCCGCCGGGCAATTTGGTCTTTACATAATTACAAATTGTTTCCACGGTGAAAACATCCCGAAAATTATTGATATTGGGATCCTGCTCAAACCCCGTCAGATCGGCGAATGGCATGCGATTCTTCAATTCGGCGATGCCAGCTGGGGTAACTTTTCCCTCCTGATTCACAAATTCCGGATTGGAGAAGACGGAGTCGGGAATCATTTCCCCGGTCGGGATCTTAATTCCAAAGGATTTTTCAAGCTGAAAGGTGATATCCAGATAATCGATCGATTCGGCGCCAAGGTCTTTATTCAGCCGGGCTTCCGGTGTAACGGCTTCCTCATCCACGGCCAACGCCTGGGTCAAAACGTCTCGAACTTTTATAAAAACCGGGTCATCAACACCAATCGCCATTGCAAGTATCCTTCTGCAACTCCGGGGAATATCAATCGCCGCAGCGCCATACGCGACGCGGCGTTAAGGCCCTAGTTTCCGGTAAAAACGCGTTTTAGGCAACTGCACCCGGAATTTGCAATTGCCGCCATTGCCGACGCAGTGATTCGGCAATTGACCTGTCCATCGGCTCCAGGGAGTTGTCGCGATCGCTTAATCGCAGGTGTGCCAGTTCAATTCGACCGGTAATTGCGGTGTCACCGCCGATCATGCCCCGGATTTTAAACTCGCTTCCCTCCGGCGACAGGCGCTGCGCCTGGGCGTTGACAACAAGCGTACGGCCCGGTTGCACAAACGAGCCGTAACGAATGCCCCGCGCTTCCTTCAACACCACCAGGCTCGGCTGAAAATCGTTTGCTTCGCGCACGATCCAAGCCGCCGCCTGCACGGCCGCCTCCAGCATCATGACGCCGGGCAGAACGGGAAATCCGGGAAAATGATCCGCCAGATATTCCTCCGCAAGGCTGACGTTCTTGGCCGCGGTAATACTTTTTCGGGAAGTGAATTCTTCTATCCGGTCGACCAGGCAAAACTTCATAGGTTTAGCTTTCTGCAATAATCCCGGGACAGGGACCCGATTGGAATCGCGCTGCCGCATTTACCGCCTGTTTTGTAACCAAACGCGAGCGTTTTTACAACTGAACGGCATCGGCGCCAGCCCCTCGATGATGTCGCGGCGGGCGCCGGGGCGGCCTGCCGGATCGGCTGTATACGATAGTACGTACCCTTACAATCTGGAACCCACCTGAGCTTAATTCAAAGATTCAATCACTTGCAGCGAACTTTTGTTGATTGGTAAACGTATTAGTTTGATTATGCAGGAAAAAGCCGATGGAAAGATGAAAAAAAAGAAGAAAAGTTCAGGAGTTGCTGTTGACAAGTGTAACAATGTTCCTATCATCAATTGAGAATGCGGGCGGTTGATTTTTGCGGGTTTCTGCGAACCGGAATTCTTGAGGCGCTTCAATGTCGCATGACGGTGCGGTTGATGATGGCGCTTAATCGTCTTGTATTTTTGTATATTCGGTCGGGAGCTTCCGGCCGTGTTTTTTTTAAGGGAGTGCCACATTATGGCATCAAAATCCACTGCAATTGAGCAGGGGCTTACCGCATCCTGTTCGCTGTTCAAACTTCTGTCGGATAAGACACGCCTGCAAATTGTTCTGGCGCTGGCGCAGGGTGAATGCACGGTTACCAGTCTATGCCGGGACCTTAAGCTGCCGCAGCCCACGGTCAGCCACCATCTTGGCCTGCTGCGGATGAGCCGGCTGATCGTCAACAAACGCCATGGAAAACAGGTGATTTATTCCCTGGGATCCCAGGCCAAAGGCGGCAAAAACTCCATCGCTTTCGCGGTTCCGCCGTTTTCTGTTTCCGTGCTTATCGCCTGAACCGGAAGTCGGCGCCACTCGCAGGACCGCGGCGGTTCATTGCCTCACCAAACTGCCGCGGTCTTGACGAAACCAGGCGATTGATCGCACCATAGCTGCTTATGTGCCCATCGCCGATCACATCATCAGATTACATTCCGCAGGACAGCGGCTGCACCGTTGCAAGTCTTGAATCGCTGTATTCAGACCCCGGCCGGCATCTATTGGACATGGTTCGCGCGGAGCTTGCGCAGCCGGGTGAAGACCGACCG
>JAKBBN010000054.1 GCA_021808485.1 Planctomycetota bacterium
CTCCCAAAAGAATCGATTGATTCACCGCGGAAAGACGGAGATGAATCATCGAAATAGTGGATCACCTTCACGGCACATGCGATAGACGCCTACTGGCGTCCGTGCATAAAAGAGATAAGTTTTTTTTACGGCTGCGCGTCTTTTGCCTGCGGCCAAGCGACCCGCCATTTATTTTTATTGAGATCAGATGATGCAGCTTGGCGAGGTGCAACCAGCGTACTATTTATTTAGGCAACCTATTGTTTACGCAGCTCACGCAGCCAAAGGCTTCCCGATGTTGAAATTCACCAGAAAGACTAGATATTAACATACATCAAGTCCAATAAAATGTCAATTCTTACGACCAAAGTTCGGGAATTTAATTTGGGGCCAAAGAACGTTCGGCAACAATAACCACTCATCGGAGAATTACGACTTTTGAGCCACCGCTCTTAAAATTAACCGGTATTACAGAAATTTATTTCATATAAGCGATCGGAGCAAATATCCATACGAACGGTGCGGCAAGGTGATTTACTTAAGTGATTGTCCTGCGATAACTACCGGCTTTCCCCCTTACGTTGATCCCATACTTCCGACAATTACCGCCGCAAGACACTATCGAGCCCACCAGCCGGCATCACGCGGCCCGGTATGTACCAGTACGAAATAAACTCAACTGTTTTCGGCGCTTTGCCCGATGCCATTTCCGGCCAGATGCGCCACCCGCGGCATGTCAGCTGGAAGCCTGACAATTGATTTCGCACAGGCCGTGAGGTGCCGCAGGATGACGCGCCGGAATTAGCAATCAAGACCGTACATGAACCGGCCGCTTGCTGCCGGCCGGTGCTGGCGTAGGTGCAAGCGGGCTGCTAGTATTCATTGCCCCGGCGGTTTGCCGCCGTGAGGAGGAAAATTGATGGCGCCAACATTGGAATCCGAGTCAACTGCCGCCGGCGATACGGCTTTCCCGGCGGAACGCTCCGTGCCGGTGTCGGTGGTGGTGCCTGTCAAAAACGAATCCGCCAACATTCGCGATTGCCTGGAGCACCTCCGATGGGCCAGGGAAGTGTTTGTGGTGGATTCAGCAAGCACTGACGACACCTGCGATATCGCGACATCCATGGGCGCGGCGGTTGTTCAGTTCAAATGGGACGGCCGCTATCCGAAAAAGAAGAATTGGGCGATTGAAAACCTCCCGTTCACGACCGATTGGATATTGATTGTCGATGCCGACGAACATATCGTGCCCGAGCTTGCACAGGAAATAGCGCAAACCATCGCCGCCCCCGGCGACAAGGCCGGCTTTTACATCAACCGCAAATTTATTTTCCTCGGTTCATGGATCCGGCATTGCGGCTACTACCCAAGCTGGAACCTGCGACTGCTTCGGCGCGGCCGCGGTCGCTACGAACGGATATCCGACTCAGCGGACACCCGTAGCGGTGACAACGAGGTGCATGAACATGTGATCTGCGAGGGCCCTACCGGCTCGCTGCGGCATGATATGCTGCATTACGCCTTTCCGACGATTGACGTGTTCATGGAAAAGCATAACCGTTACAGCAACTGGGAAGCGCTGGTGCAGTACGAAAACCTGCGCGGCGGGCTTCCCCGGAATTTCTTCGGTCATGAGTTGGAGCGGCGGCGGTTTATGAAAAGCGTGGCCTCCAAGCTCCCCTTCCGCCCGACGCTCCGGTTCATTTACGCCTATTGCCTGCGTGCCGGCTTTCTTGACGGCCGCCGGGGCTTTACCTTCTGCAGACTGCTGGCTGCCTACGAGTTTCTTTGTGTTGCCAAGCTCAACGAGTTGCGATGGAAAGGCGGACGAAAGAGCAAGCCCGCTTCGGGCAAAGGTCATAGCTGAACGGCGGCGGCCTTCATTGGCGGCGCCGCACCAAGGCTCAGTCATGGGAGCCGGCGAGCCGCCGCTCGCCTACAATTACCGCCCGGTTTCCGGCGGCGATTTTCCACGGTGGAACGTCTTTCATCGCCACGGCCGCGGCGCCTACCACCGCACCTTCGCCAATTGTAACACCGGGACCGACCAACGCCCGGGCACATATCCAGGCATCCGCCCCAATATCAATCGGCCGGGTAATCAGCGGCATGTCCATACGCGTGAAGTCATGGGTACCGGCGCAAAGGTACGCCTGCTGGCTTATGGTCGCCCGCCGGCCAATGGTGACGTGTCCCAGGTTGTAAACCTCGGCCTCATCCCCAAGGCATGCCAAGTCGCCCATTTCCAGCAGCCATGGATAATAAACGCGACTCGTGCGGCGGATGGTGCACTGTTTACCGATCTTGGCGCCGAAGCAACGGAGCAGAAACGCCCGCCAACCGGACCATGTGTGAAAGGAATAACGGTACAGCGTGTTTTGAACCATACTCCATGCGAGGCGGCGTACCTTGGCGCCGGCCGGCACCGGGGAGGCTGTCCGACCGGAGGCTGACAGCGGAACACCGTCGGCTTGCTGTTCGCTGGAATGTTCCACCTTCCGCCTCCTGTACCGCCCCGTTCGGCGGCGGATAAAAATAAAGCCGGGCCGCACGGACCAGCATGTCAAAGTTGCGACCGCGTCAGTCGGATACTGACGCGATATCATAACGATTCGAACGCCGTTGGGCCAACGGAACGCCCCCGTTCAAGCACGCGTGGATGGCCTGACATGGGGCAGCGGGTGTATTGGCTGCCGCGTCGCGGCGGATCATAAATTTGCGATCCGCGGCGTAACAGGGCCGGGATTGCGGAAATAATTGCAAAACAAACATCCGTTTCCGTGCGGATGCCCGCCTACGGCCGGTGCGGCAGTCCCCCCATTCGCATGAACGTGCGATTGCGTATTTCCTGCTGCGTCAACGGCATTTTCAACAGTTGATGCAAATGCATTGTTCCAAAAATCCGGTCGCATTGCGTGAGGGGGCCGAGTTGATCGGCTGTAATCCAGCCCAACCAGTGCCGCACCGAATGCCCCCGGAATACCGCAAGAGTCATGGCCTCATCCTGCAGCCCCGGGTAACCGTAAGCCGGATAGCCATTGATGTCCATGGTTTGCTTCGTGTCATAGGCAAGCACGACGGCCACCTGTCTAAAAAACGGATCGTGCGTAAAAAGCCACAGGCGGTAGAAATCCAGCCAGCAGCCGGCCATATAGATATCGCAACCGGACTGGCCTGCCGCGATAAGACTTAAACCGATCGTGCTGCGCCCGGCGGGAAACGAACAGGCCGGATCCGGAGTATCCATGGGCACGTTCCAGGCGTATATCCATGTAGCGGCATAATTTGCGGCGCATACGGCGTCGCGGAGCCAATGCTTGCGGCCGGTCGCATCATACAGTGACAGAAACGCACCCATGGCGATCGTGCCGGCCTCCTTGTCTTGAACATTGGGATTATCGACTGTGCCTCCATAAAACTGCGAGTCATGAATGAACGCTTTTTCCCCGAAGCGTCCGGCGCGGCGGGCCATTTGGAGCCAGCGGATTTGACCGGAAACGCGGTACATATCCACCAAAAAGTGCACCACATCCAGCGTGCTGGATTTGCTTTTATTCAATACAGAAGCATTGGTTATGGAAAACCCGCGGTAAAACGCGCCATCCGGTCGCTGCGTACGTCGCAGCCACTGCGCAAAATGACGGCAAAAGGCCATCCATGCCGGCCGGGAATGGTTTGCCCCGGCTTCGGTGCTCCAGGCCAGTAATACGCCAAATGCACCGTCCGCGGCCACGCGCAGATACGTAGGGTAATTCCGCCATGCCGGATGCGGTTGTGCATCAAACCATGTGCGAAACAGCCCGCTGTGCCCCGGAATCGGCGACCTGCTTACCCAGAAATGGATAATTGCCCGTCCCTGCCGCACCAAAGCCGGGTCGTGCCGTCGCAGTCCGAACCGGATCATCTGATACGCGTTGAGCGTCTGCTTGCCCACAAACCCTATCTGCAGGCTGTGATCCGAGATTTTTCCGGAGGGCAACGCCACGGCAAAAGGAATGCCTTCAACGCCATGCATGTCACGGACGTAATGCCGCAAAAGTGCAATCTGGAGGGCGTAGACATGCGCGAGATTCACACGATATACCGGCGGATGAAGACTGCGCCAGCCCAACCGTTCCGCCGACGCGACGGCACTGTTGAAATCCGGCGTAACGGTGATCCGGATCAGCAGATGGAACCGATCGGTTTCATTTAACGCGACCGGATGATAGCGGCCCGCCCAGGCGTGATGGGAGCCGCCAATGTAAGTGGTATCCCCTTCCGATCCCGGCCACAAAAACGCCGAACCGTATTCCCGTTTTCCGCGGAGAAAGCCCAACGATCCAAATTGCAGTCCGGCGTTGCACACAACCGCGGAGGTTTGATCGCGGCGAAGACTCCCGCCGGTCGGGTGTGTGTGCATCAGCACCGCTGTGACGCCGGTAACGGCGTTACGCAGCATGACCATGGGTATGGGCAATCGATCTTCTCTAATGTAGTTGCGGCGTTGATGCATATCCGCGCCGATGGCATATGACGGCAAGTGAGTGCTGTCCGCGTAAATAACGCCGGGCGCGTAAAACTGCGGATGACGGCCCTGCAAAAACAGAGCCCAGCCGGAAGCAAAGCCGATATCGCCTCTCCCGGCACGTTTCACCGCAACACGGCGGCGCATCCGCACAAGTCCGCCGGGCATAAACCGGTACCGGTCCGTGAACGAAAGAACGGTGCCGTGGGCCGAAGTCAGGCGGCCGCGGCACAACCAGCCCGCACCGGATCGATGGATAAACGCATAATTCCCGGCCAATCTTTGGATGCGGCCGCTACGGCGCAGTATCTGTGCACGCAGCGGCCGCAAGGAGATTGCCCGGGCAAAGTGGGGATAAATTTGAGACCAATGGGCGAGGAAAGCCGCCCGACCACCGACGCGTTTGATCCCGGCCGAGGCGGAAATTCCGGCCTTAACCGCCGGCGAAGCCGATAACGCCACGCCATCCGCGGGATTCCATGCGGCAGCGGCCACAGCGTACAGAGCGGCCGCCAAATAAACCGAAGGCGCCTTCATTCGACTGCCGCCGCAAACCCACGACCGGCGCCGCCACCCGGCGACAGCATCGTGATTCAAGCAACCGCGCATGGTGAAATTTCCCGGAGACGGTTAAGCACAATGCGGCGCGCGACAGTGCGCATTGCCAAACCGATAGACCGCAAAATCGCCGGCTGAATCAGGCAATCAGGCCGGACGGCGGCCGATGTTCGGGGTTGCCGGCCCATTCTTTGTTCGGGTTCGGTCCCATATGGAAAACCAAATCACCGCCGCGTGTAATTTGCTCATGGGTAATCCACGAGCGTTCCAACGGCGTGCCGTTGAGCTTCGCGTGTTGGATGTAACAGTTTTCCGCGCTGTTGTGATGGGCCACAATCGTGAATGACGTTTTGGCCGCCGGATTACGGATCACGGCGCGGTTTATCAGCGGACTGCCGATAACATATACACCGGTCACTGCATTGACGGGGTAAAAACCCAACGCCCCCATCGAAAAACAGCTGGAAAGCTGACCGCAGTCATCGTTTCCAGGGATTCCGTTGGGCGAGTCCTGATACAACGCCAGAACCTTGCGGACCCAGTACTGCGTTTTCCATGCCGCGCCGGCAAATGTGTAAAGATATGGAATATGATTGCTGGGTTCATTGCCCTGCGCATCCTGCCCGACCATGCCGCTGATATCCGGCGGGGAGTTATACACGCGGGAAGGCGACTCAAAGAATGCATCAAGCTTGGCCACAAACGCCGCATCACCGCCCATCAGATGGATAAGTCCCGGCATATCCTGCATCACGTTGAAGGTGGCCTGCCAACTGTCGGATTCCGTGAAATCATGCCAGTATTCCTGGTCCGGCCGGAACGGTTCGCGCCATCGTCCGTCGGCCAGCTTGCCGCGCATAAAGCCGGATTTGGCATCAAACAGATTGCGGTAATTTCCGGCCAGCTTGTAGAACATCGCGGCGTCCGCATGATGGCCCAGCATCTGCGCCATGGCGCCCACGCACCAGTAGTCATAGGCGAAATCCAGCGTGCGGGATACGGATTGTGCACCGGGCGCGGAAGCCACGTAACCGAGCGTGCGGAATTGCTCTTGAAGAGCCTTGTTGTTGTTGGCCGTGGCCCCCACCAGCGCGGTGTCGCGCATGGCCGCGTAGACGGCCGGCACGTCAAAATCACGAAAACCGCGGGCATAGGCTCCGGCAATCATGCCGACGACATGGAACCCGGTCATGCACCAGGTTTCATTTCCCCACAACGGCCAGACCGGAAGGGAATGCTGATTCAGCTGCCGGTAATCCGCCAGGAGCGTGCTGATGACGCTGCCCACGCGCTGCGGCTGGGTAAGCATGATGAAGGGGAATTCCCCGCGGTAAATATCCCAGATGGAAAGCGTTGTGTACTTGGTAAATCCTGGATTGGCATGATTGCGATGGTCCTGCCCGCGATAGGTTCCGTCCACATCGTTAAACGTCGCCGGCGCGATCATGCCGTGATAGGCGGCGGTATAAAAAGCCTGTTTAAGCGCCTTGTCCGGGAATTCCGCATCCAGACAGGCCAGCGCATCAGCCCACTGCCTGCCGACGGACGCCTGCACTTTTTTGAAGTTCCAGTGCGGTATTTCCGCTTTAAGATTTTTGCGGGCGCCTTCAATACCGGTGCAGGAAATACCGACGCGCACAATCAGCGGTTCGTCGGATGGCGCATGACTGAATATGGCCTTGACCTGCGTGCCGGTGAATTTCCGGGGACTTGGCGACAGGCCGCTGGTCACCTGCCCGTTCACACTGACATCGTAATCCGCAATCGGCTTGCTGAATTCAATGACGAAATAAACCTGTTTATCCGCGGCCCATCCATGGGTATAGCGTTTGCCGCTGATGCGCACCGCCGATTCTATATTCAATTCCGCATGGTATACCGAACAACCCAGCCCATGCACCAGATCCAGAATGACGCCGCGGCGTGTGCCGTGCGGGAGACGGGCATACGTGTAGCGGTGCATGCCGCAACGCGTGGTGGCGGTAAGCTCGGCCTTCACACGCGGTTTTTGCAGATACACGCCGTAATAGCCGGCACGCACGACTTCCTGAGCATGACTGAACGGTGATGTATAGCTGGGGCCGCCGCTTGCAACCCAGCCGGAATCCGGGCCGAGTGCGGCAGTCTGAATTGCATGCTGATTGCCCGGATGATGGGCATCCCACGCCCAGTTGGCGCCCTGCACGACCGGCATCAACAGCACATCCCCGAGATCCTTGGCGCCGGTGCCCTGAAGGTGTGTATGGCTGAACCCGATAACCGTATCATCCGGATAGTGGTAGCCCGAACAGTGATCCCAGTGATAAACATCCCACCGTCCGTTCCAACGGGGTTCCGGAGGTCCCGCCGTATCCGGACTTAACTGCACCAGACCAAACGGCGAGGACGCCCCGGGGAAAGTATGGCCATGCCAGCCGGTGCCGATGATCGGCCGCACGGATCCGGCGAAGGCCGGATCCGATGAATCCATATGCAGGCGTTGAGAATCGCCGGCCGCAACGTCAGCCGCACGTACGCTTCCGGACGTACGGGCGGCAACTGCCGCAGCGGCAGCCGCTGTCAGGGCACCGCGAACAAAATCGCGACGGCGAATGTCAGGTGATTGTCCATATCGCATAATGCATCCTCAAAAAAGATTAAGCCTATTGGAAAATCCATCAACGTTGTTACTTTCGAGCCCGCCGCTGCGCCTGCCGATACAGATCCGCGAGCTGCGACGGGGTCACATCCACGTACCGCGGTCCCAGAATTTTAAGCGTTCGCGCAAGCTGGGGCAGATTGTTCTGCCAGTTCCAGATGAACACATTGATAAAGGCCGGGCGGTGACCGCCGGTACGATCCCGGATTTGAGCCGCAGTCTGGCGGGCGCTGTGGGCAAAGGTCATGGCCCGGAAAACCGGCTGCCCGGTGGGGAGCGTGTAGGTAAACTGCCGGTATTTCTTTTCACCCTGATAGCCGTAATCAGGCATCAGGAACCGCACCTTGGGTAAGGCCCTGCCGACCCGCAGAATACTGGCGGGATTCACGCCCATGAGTCGAAGCGTTTTCATGTCCATTCGCTGCATGTAGCGCCATGTCCACTGATAGAACCTGCGAAATGCGGCACGACGGTCGGTAAGCCGGCGTGCCCATTGCGGAGGATACATATATCCGACGCCAGATACATCACAGATGAATTCATCATTGGGTCCGGCATGATGATAGTACCAGTTTACGAGCGTGGGTGCTTCATCCAGCAACGTGGGGCCCATGCCCCAACCCACGGGAAATTTACCGTGATCCGGATTGGTGAACCAGTGACGGAAAAAGTCATACCAGGTGCATAAATTATCACCGTCGGAAATCGTAAACGACAGATACACCTTGGAAGGATCATACTTCGGCGGAGGTGCGAATTTCTGTTTGATTGCCGCCATCCGTACACCACTGAAAACAGACATGTTCGGCAGGTAATCGCTGACGACGGTAATTTTTCCGAACTGCGAGGCCAACGTCACACCCGGACCTTCGTCCAAACCCATGCCGCCGCCATGCCACCAGAAGCCCCGAACCACGCCGTTCAGCGGGGTATGCGCGAACAGCAATTCCACCTGACGCCGCTCGGCGGCCATGTTCGCCCCGGGCATGTCGGCTGCTTTCGGCCCGGTAACCCAGAGCGTGATACCCCGCGCGGCGATGATCTGATCAATGCTGCCATCGGAAAGCAGCGGTGGATCCAGGCATAAAAACAGAAACGGATTCAGCTTCGGGACCAGATGCAGCCGCAGATACCGCAAGGCGCCTGCGTCAGAATGAAATTTACCGCGAAGATCGACGCGGATGGGCAAATGCAGACGCCGCGCCAACGACGGCGTGGCGATCAACAGATTGTCCGCGGCGGCATAATCCGCCGCGATATCCGGCGACACATATACCTTTGGGTCCGGCACGACCGCCCCACGAACGGAGGATGCAAACCGCTTCACCAGAGACAGCGCATTGCGGACGCGGATAGGCGTTCCGGTCTGCCCCTGTTTCTCCATCTGCCGGAGCCAGAACGCGTCATTGCGGCTCCAGATGAGGAATATTCGCGGCTTTTTACGATTGACGATTCCCTGCAGACACCCCAGCAGAACGCGCTGGTCGGCCGGTAGCCGGCCCACCCTCGCCACCAGCAGGTGCCGGGCGGGTGCGGGCATTTTTGGCTGTATGGTCGGGTATGGCCGCCGCATGTGCGGCAATGAGATATTCCACAGGGCCGGATTCCGGCCCCATACGGGAGGCAACGGAAACATCGCGCCGGCGCAAAACAGGAGAATCAACGCATACCAAGGCGCCGCACGCCGGGTACCGGCGCGCCGCCGAATGAAACAATCCGGTGCCAAATTGATTTCACGTTGCAGATTCCTGCCGAACAATATAGAAACCGTCACCACTGGACTCCATGCAAATACCGCGCCGGAGGCATTCCACATCACGGCCGGGAAAAAAATGCTGATTCAAGTCGCAAATATCCGCCTTAAATCAATGATGCGGAACATACCACTGCACCAGACCGGCGTCAAAAAACTGGCCGCCGGTGGTTTGCAACACGTGCACCGCCATTAAATTGCGTCCCGCGTGGAGCGCGCGACGACCAGCCGGAGTGATCTGCAACGGCACATAAGTGGTACTGTAACCGGGCGCGGAAGCCGCCAGCACACCGTTGATATAAATCTGCACGTCTTCATCATGATAGCAATAAACACGCAGATGCTTGAAGTGTCCGGCGGGCATGGTAAACATGCGGCGCAGCCAGATGTTATCCGTATGCCAGGCGGTGCGCGGCAAAACACCGGGATCAGGGGTGCCGAAACCGGCCGCTCCGGTCTTCCAGCCTGTCATGTGAAAACCGGGCTTATTCCAGCCGGCTGCGGGCCGGTGGATGGTGTAGTGCCAGTAAACCGCATGGTGCCGGGCGGTGGGAACAACCGTTTTGACCACCGGAGGCGGCGGCAGCGGAGCCCAGTTGTCGCTGAACTTTGCCCCCGCCGATGCCCATTTTTTCCACATGGCCGCATTGTTCATGATGGGCATGAACGCCGCGCCCATGACCGGGCGGGCATGCATACCGGCCCAGCCGCGACGCGTGCCATATTGATCCGCAAACGGCACACGCACCTTGGTCTGGTCCAGAAATTTATAAATACGGTCAATGATCGTCTGGAATTGGCTCTGTTTGGTGGCGAGTGTCGCCGTCCAGATTTCAAAATCAGTTTTGGTCTGCGTCACGGTGCTGCGATCCGGCAGTCCGAACCGATGCAGTTGTGTCATATAAAAGGCCATCTCCCGGCGCCGGACCGAGCGGGGGAAAATGTTTAAGCCCAAAGCCTGATCCCACACCATGTTGTATACCATGCTCCAGGTACCGGGCTGGTTAAACGCCATTCGATAATGGTTGCCGGTTCTATCCACACGCATCCATTTCCGGGCCCAGCGCCGCGCCAGCGATTGATAGTCGTTGGCCTCCGCCGTCATCCCGCGCATGCGGCACAACATACCGTAGGCCCCCATCGCGACAATGGCTTTAATGGACAGATTGGCGTTATGCGCCATAAATCCCAGAAAATCGTTTGTGCTTAACTGCTTGCCTGGATCAAAGCCGGACTTCCTTAAATAGCGAACCCATTTGGTCAGCAAAGGCCAATATTTAACGGCGAAATCCGGATTGCCTTCGGCCTTGGCAATGGCCGCGGCAAGTATGATCATGTTGCCGCTTTCCTCTACCATCATATTTTCGCCGCCGGTGTTGTAATGCCCGGTGCAAATCGGGTAGGTACCCAGATCATGGGGGGACCATGCGAACTTCCAGCGGGGCGAACTGGCGGAGTTCAGCACCGGCACCATGGAGGCCGCCTCCAACTGCGGGCAGAAGGTCAGCAGCAGCGGTGAGGCGGGAAAAAACACGTCCACCGTTGCAATATCGCCGTTGCTTGTTTCTTCCTTGGTGTAAACCATGGGTTTACCGTTGGCATCCGCGGACATCCCCATCGCCGCCAGCGCCTGGCGATAAGCCATGGATGCCACCGTTGCATACTGATACCGCCCGATTTTCCTTGCATCCGCGATCACCTGGGAATCAAATGCCGCGCTCTGTTTCATCAGCACTGAATAATGGCCTGCCGCCCACTGGAACATGCGCGACGGCGTGTGAAAAATATGCCTCCAGTACGGCCGCTGGGATTCGCCGAAATAATCAATCGCGTACACCTCGTCATACGCCACCATCACGTGCCGGCTCACCGGCGAAGCCCCCACGCTCCCCAGATCAAAGCTCACGGCCTCAACGGGCTGTCCGTCGCTTACGACGCGAGGCTTGTGGGTGGATATCGCGGCCTGCACCGCGCCGGTGGACATAAACCGGCTGATGCACCTGTCGTTGGAAGCGATGCACGTTCCCGCCGAACCGCCGACGACGGTATAAATATATCCCCAGTCCAGACCGACCGGATCACCGGAAATATCAAAATAATTCTGCGTCGTGCTTCCCGCCTTGAGCGCCGTAAGCGGACCGAATTTTTCGCGGCTCCATGTCACCTGCTGATTATCGTGATTCACCGCAATCGCCGTGCTGGTACTGTAATACACCTGCACCTGATGGGCATTGCCGTCCGCGGAGCGGGCCGTCCATGTGATGTAGGTCACCGGAAGGGTCATTGTTTTAAGATGTGCGGGCAGTCGCGGCGTCATGAATGTCAGGGTGAGCCGGACATGGCCGTTGGTAAACCGGTAAATCGTCGTGGTGGGTCGCACGGTCACGCTCAATTGCCGCATCACCGGTGCGGACGCGGGCACTCCACCCATCAGCCGGTAGGCGGTTCCATCAATCCGGACAAGACTTACCAGATTCTGAATGCGATGATCCCAATACCGCGTGGGGTGTTTGGCCAGCGTATTGTTTTCCGACCAGATACTCATGTAAGGATCAAACGTCACCAAGGGTACCGCCGGAGGGCGGAATGCCGGCGCGGCCGTCACAGCGGCTGCGCCCGCCAATTGAATAACCGTTACCATAAGAAAAGCCATTACGGCCGACAAAATCTTGTTGGGCCCGAACATGAGTTACTCCGTAAATGAATATCCAAACCATCAGTTTAACTGCTTCATAGATAACCGCAGAATGTTTTTAAAAAAACAACCGCCGCTTCACGATGGATTACCCGTGATAATAACCTGCCGTGCCGCCGGCGGCTACGAGAGCATCGCCGGCGCCGACATGACGCCGGCAAGCAAAACAATTTAAATCCATTCCACAATCCAATGCCGCACGGCGGCGGACCGCCACGCTCCTGCAATTTGTTCCATCAAAATCCGTCCTGCCAATATGGATTCAATTCACTTTCAACTGCAATATTCCACCTGAAAAATGCGGCCGCAACTGCACCAGCAGCCTTATTTTTCGCGCATTGACCGGTGAAAACCGCACGCGATTGTACTGATTCTGCAGCACCGTGAAGCCCATGGCTGTTCTTACCGGCTTCCATTGCCCGTTGTGGCGGTAAACGATTTTCCAGTTCAGTGGAACGCGGCAATTGCCCCCAACCGGCTTGTCGTCAAACCAATACACCTGGCATTGCGACACCTGCCTTTTGTGGCGGAATTTCACCTGCACCCATTCGCGCGTGCCCTCATGGGCCCACCAGGTAAATCGCGGAATACTTTCCTCGGAAGACGAACTGGGCGTGATGCCGTCCATCATTGCGGCGACGGAATCCCCCGGATTGCACCAGGAGGCGGTTACGTTGGTACGGTTGTGTGCCCGCCAATGATGCGCTCCCGGACCGGTTCCAATCACGGGGAACATGGAAACGCGCAATCGCGCCGCACCCATGGGAATAAGCGTCACCGTCTGCACCGGCTGATTGGACAGTACCGGGCTTTCGTGCATTTTTCCCACCATGCCGAATTTGTTCATTTTCCATGCGGGAATGCGACGCGCCTTAACCTGCAGTGCTAGCGGAACGCTGCGCCGAGTCCACGGCTGCAACGGCAGGTTCTCCGGGACCGAACCGTTTTTTATTTTTTGCGACGATTGGCCCGCCTGTCCCTGGTGGAACGTGCGAACTACCTTGAAGGAGGCTGCCGGATCGGCGGGGTTAAGCACCAGGCCGTAATTCCAGGGCGAAGCCGGATAGACCGCCCAATGGGTTATTTGCGAAACGCCGGCATAAACCTTCCACTTTTCCTTGATTTTAAGCGAAAATGCCAGCGGTCCGTAACTGATGGAAACCGCGTTTCGCGCCTGGGGGTTGGTGGTCCATTTGTGCACGGTCACGTGCATGGGCATGGTGAATTGCAGTTGATCACCATCTTTCCAGACCCGATTCACGCGGATATATGAGCAGGGCGCCGCCTTCACCGGCAGCGGCCGGCCATTGACCGCCACCCTTGCGCCGCGGCACCAGTCCGGTACGCGCACGTAAAGTGGGAACGCAATCGAGCGGGTTAACTGTGAGTGGGGAATGTGAACCGAAAAAGCGGCGGATTGGCCGAACGGATAGGTCGTGGCTTCCACGATCTTTACGATTTTCCCATTCCCCACATGCGCCTCGACCGATGAATCCGCATAAAAATTAGCCAGCAGGCCGTTATCCGAGGTGGCCAGCCACACCGATTCATTGTAATACGGCCATCCCTGCCCGAAGTTATGCTCACAGCAGCGAAACACCGGGCCGGCACTGTAGGAAAACATTGTACCGCTGTCATCAATATCCGGCGCCTTGTTTCCCGGATCCAGCTGTATCTGGTTTGGCGCGGTTAAATAGTGCAGGGCGCCCATCGTCGCCGTCGCGGCCGCCGGCAGCATGTTGAACGCCAGACGGTCGCAGCGGTCCGCCCAGAATGGATTTCCGGAAATCCGGGTAAGAATTTCGTCGCTGAGCATGTTCTCCACAATGGCGCATGTTTCAATTCCCTGGCGCGGACCAAAATAGCCGAACCGGGCGTTTTCGTCCGCCCCATAACCGCCGCCGGTCACCTGGCCATACAAGCCGAACATGGTGCGCCAATCTTTTGTGGTGGCCCGCAGGTCCATGCGATTATGCGAAAGTTCATAATATTCCGCCGGTTCGCGAAATCCCTCGCCAAAATTCACGCCATGGTATGAGGCGATGCCTTTGGTCCAATCCGATGAATTTTTATTGATCGTCTTAACCAGCCGCAGCAGCGACCGGTCCCCCGTGCGGTTGTACAGCCAGTAAATATCATGAATACCTTCACTCCACCGCACCGCTCCCCATCCGAGGCTGAAAACTTTCGGCGGCAGGCCCTCAAGATAATGGAAATAACGCGTCTCCAGCCGCAAAACCCGCTTGTCGCCCGTATCGGAATAATATTCCTGCAAAACTTCCAGCATGATCTGATTGGGCCACAAAGATGGAAGACCGTTGTGGGCCGTTTTCAGACGCAGCGGGCCGAAGTAACCGTCCGATTGCTGCGTTGACATAATGCCGTTTACCCAGTGCGCCGCGTCCGCCATCATCCGCTTATTGCGCAGCAGATAGGCCATCGGTACATAGCCGCGCAACCAATACGGAAGTTCCTCCCAGCCATTGGCGCTCATGGAACCTTTGTGTGTCCAGGCAGTTTTACTGTAATCACACCAGTCCGCCGGACCATCCACAACATCGCGGCCATTTTTCACTTCATCCATGCGGCCGATCATTCCGTGGGATTCAATCACCAGCATATGATGCACCCAGCCATGCACTTTCACGGCCCTATAGGGCAGGCGAAGCACGGCCTCCGGCAGCAGCGGGGCGCGATTGCCGATGTAGAATTGATTGCGGTTGATTGCGGGAATACGCGACAGATCCCGCACACGGGCGGATGATTTTGCACAGGTCAGCGTCAGGCCGGCGGTCGCCAGCAAAAACAGGAGGCATGATTTACGCAATAACCTGAATCCGCCGCTCGCCATTGCATACTCCTGATGCATGATTTTTTAACGTGAATAACCCGCTAAATCCAACAATATTAACGCCGTTCACACTGTTTGATTGCCGGAACGGACAAAATCCCCAACTCCCCCAACATCCGGGGTTGCACGTTCGTGCGATTGCCGACGAATATATCTGCAACTGCAAAATCACCTAACACAAAACCCCCTCCGGGAGCAGCAGTGCGCTCCCGGAGGGGGAAGTCGGAAGGAGTTTTTAAATCACGACGATTCGCGCCATGATCGCATAATCACCCGGATCAGGCCTGCACCGTATTGCGGCGGCGCTTCACCAACAACATGCCCACGGCGCCAATGCCGATCAAAGCAACCGCGCCCGGTTCCGGTACAGCCGTCGAAGCATAAAGGCCGGCTACCTGACTGGAAGTCAGAGCGGAATTCCACGTGGAAAAGTCATTGTAGCTTCCCATCATGGACGGATCATTAAACGGATCCACGCCGCCGATACCGACATACTTGGCATACGAGGCCAGGTCAAACGAAGTTGTGCCGGACGGCAGAATCACTTCCTGTGTCTGCTGCAGCACGCCGTTGTAGTACAGGGACATGATATTCGTGGCGGCATTATACACGAACACTTCCTGGGTCAGCGAGCCGGTCGGGATGGGCTGGCCGTTGCCGTTAATAACCTGCGAAGAACCGACGCTGGCGGGCTGCACGGATACGGAGGCAAAACCTGAACCGTCATTGCGGTGCGGCTGGAACAGCACAAAACCGGCACCAGGATTATTCTGGGTGCCGAAGCTGTAGACGCTGCCCCAGTTGGCCGTCGGGTCATTGGCATTGCGGGTAAAGGTCACGGAAATCGTAAAATTACCCGTGTAACTCGCAAACGTTGCACCGGGAATGGTCATACCGTTGCCGCCATTGTTGCTGGTGGTAACCAATTGGCTACCTACCACACTGGTGGCGCTGCCGACAATCGTACCAGCGGAAGTCGCTGTTGCAGCGGAGCCGATATCGGAAACGGAACTCCCGCTAATAACGGATTTGCCGAAATTCCATTCATCCGTCGGCGCCGGGGCAGCGCTGGGCGTCGGCTGTGTGGCCGCCGGGGTCACGCTGGAAGCCAAAGCGGTGGTGGTCCAATAGGTTGGGGTCGTGCCACCGGTAGGCGCAGTGACGGCGAAGTTCATACCCGCGCCGCCACCTTCCTGGTAGTTCATGATTTCAATGGGATAATAGCCGGCGGATCCAAATGCCACGTTAGCCGTGTAATTGGATGTGGGAATCACGTTGCCATCGTAAGATGCCGCGACTATTTGCGTACCCGAACCCGCATTACCGGTGGGAGTTATGCCGGTTCCACCTACATAAACCGCAGCTGCATCATCCGCATTTTTGAAGGTGAAGGTATAGGTGCCGGCCGAGGCGATCTTAATGTAACCCATCTGATCAACAACGGAGTTAACCCATGGAGTTGTGTCCGTGGCTGCCGCGCCGGATGCATCCGCACCCAGGAACGTCCCGGTGGAAACGCCGCCAAAAAAGCTACCGCCACTGGTCGACGTATAATTAAATTTATCCGCGGTATTCAGAAATGTTTCCGATGGAGTGGGCAGCGTATACGTCAGCGCCGTGGTTGTATTATACGCCGAACCGCTATTGATGTAGGTTTCCATTGTCGCCACATCCGTCAGTGTCGGATCGTTCCCGGCCGGCAGACCATAGGATGCACTACCACTCCCGGAGGTTGCTCCAGTTGGTGCCACATGCCAGATCGTTCCAATCAGACCCTGCGTAAGGCCGGTGGAACTCAGCGGAAGAGCCGGCGAACTGGAAATGGTGATGCTGCCGCCGGCGGCCAGCGCCATCGACGCCCCCATCAGCGATACGCCCGCGGACAAAGCCGCCAGACGTTGTTTGGAAATTAATTTGGAACTCATAAAGCGAACCTCCCAGAAAGAGCCTTGCACCCGTTCAGACGTGAAGACCGACACATGATCTCCCTAGTAATCCGCCTGAAAACCTTGCACACACGGGCAAGACGTTGAAGCTAAGTTATAAGCACGGCCGTTTGAATCGATTCCGTTGCGGCCAATTCCGCTGAGTGAGCGGGCCGGGCAATTCCATTGGCACCCGGGACGTTTAACGGGCCAGAATATCCGGAGCGCACCAGAAAGGTCGCGGACCCCGGATATGGGCCATTCGAATATTACTCTCCAGCTCTCCATTTTTCATCGATCGATCGCGTCATACCGCACTGCGGTCGTCGACCGATGAATCAAGCACATTCCCAAACTGCTTCTGCGGGTGGCGACCATCCGCTGTCGGCCGTCACCCGCAGTTGCGATCAATAGAGTCCATTGCCATTCGGCCGGTGAACCTGGTGGTCATTGTTCCAGTCCATGTTCATCTGCCCGCCACCCTGATTCGGGTTAATCTGCACCAGCTGCTTCTGCAGCCGGAACGATACATGGCCATCCGCCCACATCACATTGGAACCCTGGCTGTGAATTGAACCGGGCCATTCAGCATATTGGACGACGCCGGGAATGCTGGTCTGCGAAAGCGGGGGGCTGGTACGGGTTGGATCAGAATTGTAAATGTAGACGTAATTTGGATAACCATGGGTGGCATCATTAATGCGATCCGTCACCACGATAAACTCACCAGGATTTACCACGGCGGACTCTGGAACCTGCGGATAGTATTGATTCCTACCGGATGCGTCAATATCCCCGCCGGCGCCTTCACCGAAAGCTTCCTGACCGGCTACCGGGAACGCCCCAAGAGTACCCCAGTCATTGTAGCCATACGAGAACGACGGAAGCGACAATTGCGGCCCCTGTTTCGCCTCCCATTCACTTCCCAAATACAGAACCTGCTGGCCCTTCTGGTAACCAAAGCCCATTAATACCGAACCACGGCCGTAACCAATTGGAGGCGTGGGAGATGTCCCCAGCGGCCACATATAACCCATATATTGCATGTCAATCGTGCGGGCCGGACAATAAAACAGCTTTGCCGATCCTGGTCCCATCATTGTCATGAGCCGCGGAACCCATACACAAAAATCGTTGGCAAACCCGGTTGGGCCATCCACCACTTCGTTGCCGGGATAATAACCGTGCCAAGTTTGCATATATTCCTGAATCGCTTCACCCATGGCATGTTCGTTGGCGGCACAGGCCGTCGCCTCGGCGTCGCCTTTTGCTTGCGCCAACGCCGGCAGAAGCAGTGCAATCAGAAGAGCAATAATCGAAATGACAACCAACAGTTCAATGAGGGTAAAACCCTTGCGTGTATAACCGCGCCTGAAACCATTTAAACTGGATCGCGTTGTCAATGAACTAATCATAAAAACAACTCCTTCGTTTTACCTTCCGCACCAGAACGGCCCGGTAACCTCGTCTTAAAATATCCGCCCGCGCCGGTTGGCGCCGACCTGTCTTCCTTGACCGCAAATACCCGCTTTCAAAATGTGAGAAAACTCGCAATTACAGGCATAAAGGCGGTCCGCCGCACCCTTTGTGCCGGGATTCCATTCACAAAGTGCCTGATTTTTCAGGTGCCCGCCCGATCATTATTGACCGATTTCCAAGCAACCTGCTTCTCCGTTTAGGCTGGCGACTTAACTTGCCTGTGCGTCACCAACTCAAGACATCAGTTAGTATACTCATAGCAAATAGAAAAGCAAGCTAAAAATATAATTTTGCATGCCGCCGAAAAACGCCCGACGTTTAACGCTCATCATGCCTTCTTTAGACCGAAATGGAACATAATATTCCCCTTATTTTGCAGCGGTTTTATGCCATTAAGACGCTCAACTTCCGCACCAGCTAATATATTAAGTTACGCCGCGGCAAATCCACTGTTTTTCGGCACAAAATAAACTTAATTTAACAATTTGACCCGCACGTCTTTCGACCCTGAACCATCAAAATATATATCTAATGGGGCAGCTTGTTACATATGATTCAGCCGGTGGCCGGCGGTGCCGCGGTACGGCAATTATCCGAGTCGCGAATTTTCAATGGACAATGGCATGGCGTATCCGCCGTCAGCCGTCACGGCCGCCGAGGGAATGGAAATATCCGTCGCCCGCCTTGCCGGCGCCGCCCCCCCAATACGAACGAAATGTGGGTTATTTCGTCCGGTCGCTGGAGTCCCGAACCACCAGCGAACAGGCAATGGACAGGGTCACCGCGGACAAATCCGGGCGTTCCAGTCGCTGGCGCATGATGTTAATGGCTTGAATGGCCATGGCTTCCGACGATTGGCGGACCGTGGTGAGCGGCACGGACAGCAGTGCCGCCATGGAAGTGTCGTCAAAACCCGTTAATTTGATCTGTTGTGGAATTTTGATGCCTTGGCGCAACAAACTGCGCTGAACCTTGGCTGCGGTCATATCATTGACGCACGCAATGCCGTCCGGCTTATGTTTCGCCAGAACTTCCGCCACAAAAACGGCATCATCTCCATCTCCGGAGCAGATATTCACCGTTGCCGATTCAGCCCGCCCAACCGCATTACGAACGCCTTCCCAGCGGGCTTCAACCGTTGGATGTTCGCGGGCATCGGTAAAGAACAAAATTCTCCGGCAGCCGCGCTGCATCAGATGCTGCGCCGCCAGAAAGCCGCCGAGTTCGTTATCGCTGCCGATGACATCAAACCGGCTGCGATCATGAAGATGATGAATATCCCGGTCCAGCAGGACCAGCGGCAGCTTACGCACTTCGCATTGCCGGGCCACCGCCTCATTAATCAAGGCACAGTTGGCATGCACCGGCAGGGGAAGATAAAACAGACCGCGTACCGGCCCGGCAAAAAGACGATCCAGTACACCGGCGGCAAATTCGGGCGTATCGGTATCCGCTATTTCGTGAAACAATATCTGCCAACCGATTTTCTGCGATTCACGCGCCAGAACCTGATGCACCGTTGAAAAAATGCTGCCGGGCTCCAACGGCGGGAATATCATCCCTATGCCGGCCATTTCCGTTTGGCGCGGCCCCTCCACATAGCTGCCCGATCCGCGCCGTCGCCGCACCAGCCCGGCGGTTTCCAGATCGCGCAACGCCCGGATGACGGTTATGCGGGATACTTTGAACTTCGATAATAATTCCGCCTCGGTGGGCAAGCGGCTGCCGGCGGTATATTCCCCCCTGCGAATTGCACGGAGGAGTGCATCATAAACCGCACGATACTTAGGTGGACCTTTAGTCATTATTTTCAAACCCGACTCATTCTTGATAATTGGCCAAGTATTTGCGTAAAAAAATTCCAACGCAATTGCATTTTTCTCTGAAAGTATTCTCGCCATCCGCGTTTTTTTAGCAAGTTATGACAAAAAAATTGCCATTTCCTGCGAGGCGGCGGACTTGCAACACGATCGTCGGTGAAATGCCGGCCGGCGAATAGTGTCCGCCAAGTTTATTTTAATACGGTTTATAGCCGATCAATATCCTTCATATTGACGGATAATTTCCGCCACCAAAACAGGTACATCCCGGCTGCCCCAAGGACAAACAGCGGCAGCGTCGCAAGGAATTCACTATAAGCCTTCATCACCAATTCCATGGGTAGCAGAAATAGCGTCACCTGCCATAGAAGCACGAAAGGAACCGCGAGTAGATCGTTGCGGTGCTCCCGGCGCGTTGCCTTCTGCTGGGATACGGTAAGCACATGGCGGAAAGGGCCCCAAATCCCAAAGGGACGGGTTCGGCGGTAAAAATTTTCGGTGACAGCCTGCGGAGTCGGCGCGGTCAAAAGCGAAACAATAATAGTGGCTGCGAATGATATCGCCGTCATCAATAGAAATTGCCGCCACTCCAGTAAATCAGGCGCCGTCAGACGCTCCACAATTGCCGAAACGCCCCCCAGCAGCGTGCCGGCGGCCACTCCCCACGCATTGCATCGCCACCAATACAGCCGGAGCACCAGCGGCCCAAGCCCGCCGGCAGTCAGACCCATCGCGATCCAACCCCACAAGTTGTTGATGTTCGCGGCTTCTATCCCGATGAAGAAACCAACCGCCACAATCAGCAGTGTGCCGCCGTACGATGCGGCTATCAACTCATGATTGCCCGCGCGGGGTCGCATAAAATTTTTATAAATATCATTGATCAGCAAAGCCGTGGCGGTGCTCACCTGGCCGCTCAGGGAGGTCATCATGGTTGCCAGCATGGCAATCAGGAGCAGGTCACGAACCGCCGGAAACTGGATCGATCCGAGCACCGCCGGAAGGATCAATTCCGGATCAACCTGCCCGGAGTAACCCACCAGCGGCAATTTTTCTTTCCAATGTGCGCCAAGAATGTGCCGAAGCCCGGCCGTTAAACCGCGGGGATACTGGGACGGATCGTGCACAATTCCCGCCGTGAGGTCTTGCCAGAAGGCCCGGGTACTGTGCGGAGCATAGTGATGGATAAGGGCGGAAGCATTGTGAACCGCCGACATGGCGGGGAACAGCCGCTGTACCAGGAAAATTCCCAGAATTGCATAGCCCATCATCATGGGCCAGCGAAACATGAGGGTGCCGGCCTGCAACAATGACAGCAAACCGCAATCGCGATCTGTTTTCGCGGCAAAATAGCGCTGTTCCGCCCCGCTGCCCAATCCGCCGATCACGCTTCGCAGCAGGTAAAAGGAGACAATGAAGATCAGAAAGTGATAAGCACCGTAACCCGGCGGGGTATGTACCCTCCAGGAGGGGAGGGTATTGGTCCAATGTTGATTCCCGGTTACCGCCGCGGCGGAGGTCGCAAGTTCTCCGCCGCCGTGAAAACTCATGAAGGCAAGAATCGCCACGGCGATGCAGGCGGCAATAACCACAAGGCCATGAATAAGGTTGGTGGCCACCACGCCGTAATAACCGGCGAACATGGTGTAGACTGCCGCCGCGCCAAACACAACGGCCGTCGCGACAATCGGCGAAAACGGAGAAAAGAGGCACAGAAAAAGGCTTGCTCCCCGGACAAAATAAGCGATCATCCCCATCACCAGCACAATTCCCATTACCGCGGTCAGGAATCGCACGAGTTCGGCAGCCTTGCCTTCACCAAATCGAAAGGTATACCATTCCGCCACGGTCATACAATGCGACCGCCGGTGCCATTTGCCGGTGAAGGCAAGCATAAATGCCAGGACCAGCACGGCGCCGCCGCGAAATTCAATAAACAGCCCACGCGGCCCCAGCAGATAAATAAATGAAGTGATCAGCATGGTGCCGGTAAGGTCAAACCAGAGCGCCATGCCGGAAATGCCCAGAAGAATCCATGACATGGATCGGCCGGCGAGAAAATAGCTTTCAAGCCCCCCCGCCGCGCGCCGGCTGAGCGCCAGCCCTATGATGAGCACGAGAGAAAAATAGCCGCCGATAACCGCCAGATCGCCTGCACCAAGATGGTCCATAGAACTCCGCACAGCCGCCGGTTACAAACTCAATTCCTCCGACCGCGGTACGACGGACTGCACGTACCGGCGGCGCAATGATCCGCGGCCGGGTATTCATGCAGTCCCACGGCCGCCAATGCAGCGGCATTCTAAAGTAAAATCCCCAATCCAACACCGGGCGGCAAAAAATCTTAGAGCGTGTTTGAGAAGTTTCGTTAACCTGGTTTGAGTCGATGTACCATCAAGTTGATCATGGCCAAATGGATCCAAGTCTCGCTGCTGGCGGTTTGGGCCTCGTAATCCTTGCTCAGTCGGC